>NZ_LZHI01000011.1:0-7414 GCF_001690385.1 Gilliamella sp. Choc6-1 | reverse complement strand
CCCGCCACAATGGCAGTCGGGTGATTGGGAATATCAGTGGCAAGGAAACGGCATGCTCAAAGCGGTGCGCAATCCACAAGGAGAATGGATTCGCTTTGAATACGACGCATTAGGAAGAAGAACAGCGAAAATTGTCCACACCAAGATTTATCGCTATCTTTGGGATGGAAATGTTTTATTACATGAATGGCATTATGAGCGTGCACGGCGTCCTAAGGTTATTACTGACGAGCTGGGAATGCTTATTTTGGACCAACCCGAACCGGTCGAAAACCTGACCACTTGGGTTTATGAAGAAGGAAGTTTAGTCCCCACCGCAAAGCTCTGCGAAGGCAAGTCCTACTCGATTGTATCGGACTATTTGGGCCGCCCCGCGCAGGCCTATGATGACAAAGGGGAACTGGTTTGGCAGGTGGAGTTTGACATCTATGGCAGAATACGGGAAGATACTTTTAACAATCAGCCGTTTATTCCGTTCAGGCAACTGGGGCAGTATGAGGATGTAGAAACGGGGCTTTATTATAATCGGTTTCGGTATTATAATCCTGAAACCGGCTTATATATTAGCCAAGATCCCATAGGATTAGCAGGTAATAACCCGAATTTTTATGCGTATACGTTTGACTCTAATACGCAAGTTGACCCGTTTGGGTTGGATCCTTTAGGATCAAAAAATAATCCTTTTACTTCTTTAAAACAAGCTATGAATAAAGCTAAAGATTTAGCAGGTATTCCTAGAAGTCAGCAACCAGATAGACAATGGAAAATAGGTGATGATATTAACAAGAAAGGAAGTAATATTGTTAACTA
This sequence comes from Gilliamella sp. Choc6-1, assembly GCF_001690385.1. Classification (NCBI taxonomy): domain Bacteria; kingdom Pseudomonadati; phylum Pseudomonadota; class Gammaproteobacteria; order Orbales; family Orbaceae; genus Gilliamella; species Gilliamella sp. Choc6-1. The sequence continues at coordinate 6,604 of NZ_LZHI01000011.1, read as the reverse complement.
TCAATATGATACAAACTTTGGTTCTCATGGGCGGATGTATGAATTTACAGATGCTAATGGACATAAAAAAATAATAGCAGTACACACCAATGATGGACAATTACATGTTCATGCTGGAAATCCTAAAGGAGAATACCCTCACGGATGGGATTCCTATGATTTTAAGACGAATAGATATGCAAAAATAGATGATCCAAATTTAAAAGATCATCATTTATTTGTTAAAGTTAAATGTAAATAAGAAGCATAATGAATCAATCAATACAAAATAGAAAAGCAGAAATATTACTTAAAAATAGGAAGAACAAAATATTTGAAGAGTATGATAAAAATAAATATTGTAAAGTTATTGATTTTTCAAAAGATGTAGTAATTAATTTATATTCTGAGTATTTCAAAGAGACTATAAAAACTAATAATAATATTTTTACTTCTAAATTACAACTGGATGGATTAACAAGTAAAAATGATATTAAAAATTGGATACTAAATAATATTTTAATTCATACTGTCGATAATAATATTATTAGTATTTTATATGGAGAGTTTGGTATCAAATTGGAATTAACTAGTAGTGAAAAATTTTTTTCAGATGAATTACAAAAAAAAATAGATAGTCATATAGGTTTAGATTATGGATATATAAATGAGAATAAATATATTATGCAAATATTTTCTGATGAAGAACATTATGTATATGAATATTTAAAAAAATGGGATGAAAGTAATGTATCAATTAGATGATAGTACTTAAATTATTCATCAGTTAAAGCCAACTCATTTGAGTTGCCTTTACAAGAAGATAAATTCAATAATAAGTATTTATATTCCATTCAGGCAATTAGGGCAGTATGAAGATGTAGAAACGGAGCTTTATTATAATCGGTTTCGATATATATAATCCTGAAAGTGGCTTATATATTAGCCAAGACCCGATAGGATTGGCAGATAATAACCCGAATTTTTATGCGTATGTGCATGATAGTAATGCTTGGGTGGATCCGTTTGGTCTTAGTAAAAGTGAATGTAGTGTAAAAATAAAAGAAACTCAAAAAGCTTCGTTACCTGAAGAAATGATAAAATCTTTTGAAGGAGGAATTTATAAAACAGGTATTTTAGAAGAAGATTTGATCGTTTATAGATCTTTTGGCGGAAATGCTAAATTACGAGGGAATTTGAAGCTATTATAAAAGTTCACAAAGATACTACAATTAGCTATGGTAAAGTTGCTTCACAAACAATAGATAAAACAGGAACTATTTTAAAAGGTGGTGCAGATCAAATACTTTTACCAAGGGATTGGCCTGAAGAGTGGGTTCAACAAATAGTGAAATTATCTTCAAAGTAGACATTGTATGAAAAAAGAATATATAACAAGAAAAATCAAATGCGTAATACTAAAATTTAAACATCTTAAAATAAAAGAAGAATCAGAATACATTCCAGACATTGATGAAAAAAAATTAGATAGTCGATTTTCTAATTTATCTTTGGAAGATCTTAAAAAGATAAATTCTATTTCTAAAAATCAGTATGATATTTATATAAAATATTATCAAATGCAACTTGATAATTTGGAAAATGATTCCGTATTGAAAAACTATACTGTAGGTTTAACTAAAATATATGTGGATAATTTTGGAGATTATAATAGTGCATTATATAATGATATGGTTGAAATTCAAAACTATATTGCCGAATTAATAAAAAGCCAACCTTAGGGATGGCTTTATAAGAAGACAAATTCAACAGCAGGAATTCCATTCCGTTCAGGCAACTAGGGCAGTATGAAGACCAAGAACTAGATGGACTTTATTATAATCGTTTCAGGTATTACGACAGTAATACAGGAACTTATATAAGTCAAGACCCTATCGGGCTAGCAGGTAATAACCCGAATTTTTATGCGTATGTGCATGATTCGAATACGATGGTTGATGTGTTCGGGTTGATTATTGTATATAGAGCTCTTAATGAAATTCAAGAAGCTAGTGCTAAAGCAGGAGAAACAATTATGGCAAAAAATACAGCAGCAACATATACTATACAGGAACATATAGATGATGGTAGTTTAAATACTCAATACATTTCTACAACAAAAAACTCTTCTACAGCAGAATTTTATGCCCAACCTAACCCAAGAAGAGGAAAAATGGATAAAAGTACAATAATTGCTATTGATACTGATAAGTTAGATGCTTCAAAAGTATTTGATGTTTCTTCTGGGGTTGATCCACAAACAAAAACTAAATTGAAAAACCCTGCATTTAGATATTCTGTAAAAGATGCAGAAGTTTTAATTGAAGGGGAAATACCAAGTCATGCTTATACTGTATGCAAATAAAAATATTTAAACTATGCAAAAATATTTAAGATTATTAGAAGAAATAGCAAATGAATGGGATATATTCTATAAGAACCTTGATGCAACTTATGAAGATAATGTTAAAGAAAAAGAAAAAATAAAAATTATAATTGAACAATTTTATAATGATTGTTCTTTAACACAAGAAGATAAAAATGAGTTATTATTTAAATTTATAATTCTTTTAGCAAAATACTCAGGTTGTGCAGAAGATTTAGAAATATCTGAAAATCTACTTAATTCTTTAGAAAATATGAAAATAATTAATCAAAAATATTATGATTTATTTTACGCTAATACTTCGACTAATAGATGGATGTAGTTATTTAATATATGACTAATAAAATCAAGGTGATAATAAATTTTCAATATTAAATAACAAAGCCAACTTTTAGAGTTGACTTTGTTATTATGAAGATAAGTTCAGGCAACTAGGGCAGTATGAGGATGTTGAAACGGGGCTTTATTATAATCGCTTCCGATATTATAATCCTGAAAGTGGTTCATATATTAGCCAAGACCCTATCGGGCTAGCAGGTAATAACCCGAATTTTTATGCGTATACGTTTGATTCTAATACGCAAGTTGACCCGTTTGGGTTAAATATTTTTGAAAAACTAAGGATAACTACAAAAGACGGATTCCTATTTAAGGGTTTTGAAATTAGAGCTCCTTTTAATATACCTGTGCAAAGATTTGGAGATTTACATTTAGGTTCTACTCGTCCAGATTTCTGGGGATTGAGAATAGGAATAAATAAATTTATAAATAGAACTTTTGCTGCAATATTGCCAGCATGGAATCCTTTAAATAAATATAACACAGGAATTATTCCAAAAGGAACTTCGATTAAATTTGGAATAATAGGTCCTCAAGGATTAAAATATCCGGGAGGTTCTTTACAATTTATTGTTAAATCTGACGATGTAGTTAATGTGAAAACAAAACACTTAAAGCCAAAATGCAAATAATATCTTTAATAAATAAAAATGACGATCCAATCAATTTTCAATCACAGTTTATATTAAATAACTTAGAAATTGATTATATTAACTTAATGGAAGTTAATCAAGGTTCTCCCCTTGTAGGAAATTTATTAATTAATAAAAGTAATTTATTCAAAGAAATTCTATTTGGAGGGCCATTCTTATATGATGATCAAAATAGACTTATTTATATTCCTATGTTTATTAGAAAATTTTGTGTTGTAGGTTTTAAATTATCTGTAATTAATCTAGAAAAAAAAACTATAAATTATTTAGGTAAAATTGAAGATTTAATCTTTTTAAGAAAAATAGAAAATAATAAAATATATTTTTATACAAACATTATGAAAAATAAAGAATCATTTATTAAGATTTAAAAACTAAATAAAACAAGCCAATCTAAAAAAGTTGGCTTGTTATTTCAGGCAATTAGGATATTATGAAGGCGAGTAGTTAGACGGGCTTTATTATAACCGGTTTAGGTATTACGACAGTAATACAGGAACTTATATAAGCCAAGACCCGATAGGGTTAGCAGGTAACAACCCGAATTTTTATGCGTATGTGCATGATAGCAATGCTTGGGTGGATCCGTTTGGACTTAGTAGTGGAAAATTAACTATATATTCTGATACTCATGACTTTGTTGGGCATGCTTTTATAGGAGTAACAGAGAACGGAACAACTACATATATAGGCCAGTGGCCTAAAAATGGTTTTAACTATAGTGAAATACCTAAAATTATAGTTTTAGATATTCCTGGAGATCTAAGTTATAATGATATACAATATTTAAATAGTCCTCATTTACATTCAATTTCTTATGATATAGATGAAACACAAATGTCTAATTTGAAAAAATATATTGAAGATTTTGAAGCAGGTAATACATCAACTAAAGGTTATAATTTAAGAAATAGGCAGTGTGCAAGCTTTGCCTATGGTGCTTCACAAGCTGCAGGAATAAAAGAAATGAAAATGCCTTGGTATAAATGGGCTACACCAAGTTCCTTAGCTAAAAAAATAGATTCACTAAAATCTAAAATAAAATGTCCAAAATAATTTTAGTAATAATTTGTTTAATAATAATTTTATTAATTATGTTTTCATTTTTAAAGCCTAAATTTTATATTAAATCTTATGAAGAAGATGATCACTCCTTAAACCTAAATATTTATTCTCAATCTAAAGAGTGTGGTTTTATTAGTATAAATGAGGAAAATATTATATTTCAATATTCATTAAAATTAGTTGGAAAAAAAGGACTAATTAATATAAGAGATGCAAAACTATATTTCAATAAAGACATTTTTATTATTAAGAATGAAAAATATGATATTATTGTTTCTATTAAATGTAATGAAGAAATATATAATAAAGCTATGATATATTTTAATATTAAAAAACAAAAAATAAATGATTCAAAAAATAAATCTAAGCGAGATTTATTTTTTGAAAACTAAACAGAAAAGTCAACTTGTAAAAGTTGGTTTAGTAAGATTTTAATTATTACGACAGTAATACAGGAACTTATATAAGCCAAGATCCCATAAGGTTCGAAGGGAATAATCCGAATTTTTATGCGTATACGTTTGATTCTAATTCAGAAGTTGACCCGTTTGGACTGGATGAAATATTTTATAGAACTATAGCCAAAGAACATGCAGAAATATTAGAAAAAACAAAGAAATTAACTCCAACTACAGAAACATTTACATCTCCAACACAAGCATTTTCTAATAATTATGATGGAGTTACTTATAAATTCACTATGAAAGACGGGACTACTAAAGCGTTAGAAAATATAGGCGTTAGAGATCAATCTAAACTTGTAAAATCTACTTATCCAAATATGCCTGAAGTAAAATCTGGTTGGAATGAAAATTCAGTATTCTTTAAACAAGAAAAAGTTGGAAAAAATGCACAGATTAATATTGGATTAGGGAAAGGAAAAGGAATTGAAATATTTAACGAAAATATTATATCATTTGAAAATGTTAGTACTAACAATGTAAATATCGAATGCAAATAATTATGAAATCTAAAGAAGAAAGTTTAATCTATAATTTATTAACTAATAAAATAGATTTAGACACATTTTATAATGAATATCCAGTTAACTTAAAAGAAAATAAAAATTATTTTTATGAAAAGCTACTAATATCTATAGAAAAACAAGATTTAAATAAAATAGAAGAATATTTAGATATTGAGGAATATTTAAATGATAATGAATATATTAAAAATAACCTTGATAAGATTTATAAGCAATTAATAATAAAAGATTGGATACCTAGTTATTTTTTAGAAAGATTATTGGACTCATTAGAGTTAAATACAGAAAATAGAAAATACTTTATCAGAATATTAGGCATTAATAATTTCGATAAAAATGATACTAATGATATAGAAACTTTTATAGTTCCCATTTGGAAAAAATGCCTATGGAATTTATATAAAACGGGATCTAATGATGAAACTCTGAATATTTTAAAAAGATATTTAGAATCTCCTTATGAGGATTTAAGTAATACAGCTAAAATTTTGATCCAAAAAATTATAAATCAGCATTAATAATGGGTTTGATAAAATCAGGCAAAGGGTAAATTTTCTCTTTAGGAAGTTTATCCTTTGCTTTTCCTATCTCATTATTTATAATAAGTTGATGAATTTCTTTGGAAAAACCTGTAATATCATCAATTTGAACAATCCAATCTTTTACATATTTTTTAACAGCTTCACCCTTTAATCCTATTTGAATAGATTTGTAATCTAAATTCTCCAGTTTAATATTCTTTTCAGGATCCCACTGAATACGAACAGGGGTACTATTCAATTTCTCTTTCCAATTTTCATGAGTTTTGTATATATTTTCTTTAAATGTAGATAAACAAGCATTTTCCAAAGCCCATTCAAAACCTTCTCGTTTTATTTTAACTGCTAAAATATGCTCTTGTCCTTCTGTAACTATCCCCTAAAATAGTACAGCAAAAAAGTAGAAAATTCTCTATGATAAAAGTAAAAGAGGATTTAATGATGAAAAAAATGACTGAACATCAAATCGTCGCTATTTTAAAAGAAGCTGAAGCGGGTATTCCGGTTAAAGAACTGTGCCGTAAATATGGCGTGGGTAATTCAACTTTCTATAAATGGCGAGAAAAATACGGCGGAATGGAAACTTCGGATATCAAACGCTTAAAGGAGCTGGAGGCTGAAAATCGCAAGCTTAAGCAGATGTTTGCCGAACTGAGCT
>NZ_LZHI01000010.1:0-10398 GCF_001690385.1 Gilliamella sp. Choc6-1 | reverse complement strand
CCGCCGATATCCGTATACTTTTCAAAGAATGGAACTTTTTCATATAACGGACTGTTGCTATCTGAACTAACAACACCATCATTATATTCACCGTAAAGAACCCGAATATTATGGGTGATGCTGTTGCCGTCATGGCTACCTATCGCTAAGTTACGGAAACTGAACTTACCTTCATTATCAGTTGTTGATAACATCGGTTTGCCCGCTTTATCCATAACATGTTTTTCATTGCTATCTAATAAATAGACATTTACTCCCGATAACCCTGGATAGTTAGCCAGCCCTATTAAGCCTGTGCCAGCACTGTCTTCAACTAACTTACCTTCGATAACTCCACCATTGATATAACCAAAGTTTTGGTCAGTTAAATTACCTACTACTTCCACAGTTGCCATATCCACTGTTTGTGGTGTTTTTAACGAGCCATCAGCATTATGATGCGCATCATCCGGGTCAAAACTTGCCGTTAAGGTAGTCGGTACACCACTGACAACGATATTCCACTTACCTGGGATAATATTAGTAATATCATATTCCACAGTACCAGACACCATTGTATAGCTAAAATGGATAGCTGGGTTATTCACATTTTCAAACGTTAATGTGATAAGTTCATTGATCGGTGAATCTATAGAAGAATTATAAACACCGTCATCATCTTTATCTAAAAACACCTTACCTTTTATACCACTAGTACCGCCCCAAGCAAAACTTGCATTCTCAATGTTAGCCGTTGCACTAGCAAATGTATAAGTTTCTTTCATTTCATTATCAGTTTGGCTAGTTGTTGGAACGATATTACTATCAGTTAACATAAAACTACTAATATAGTTAACATCCGGAACGCTAACTTTCACAGTATAGAAAACTTCTGATGCCAAATTATTGAACTTATAGTTGCCTAATTCACTAACATCAGTTCCAGTACTTACCACTTCAACTGTATCGATTAAATCATCCCCAACAAACAGCTCAACTGAATAATGAGGAAATAACATATCAATACCGATATCTTGAGCAACAATGGCATTACCATCACTACTATCCATATCAATAACAACTTGTCCACTAATACTTGCTTGACCTTTCAGACCAAAATCAACGTTAGTAATCAGTGAAGAAGATTGACTGATTTCTATTTCTGCTCCATCAGTTATAGGTGTAATAGAACTGCCTTGTGGTTGAACAACATAACTATAAACATAATCTGGATTCGAAGGCAATTTAACCGTTATCTTCCACTTGCCGTCCGCAATATTGTTAATTGTATACTGACCATTAAGACCACTTATTGCTGTTAACCGAATATTAGGATTATTCACATTTTGCGCTTCTATTACCACACCATCTAAGGTGGAATGATAAGCCTGATGTACACCTTTACCAGAATAATCTTTATAGATAGTGCCTTTTAATGATCGTTGACTGATATATCCATAATCGAGATCACTAACTTGTTGATCAACAGCTATTAATGTTACTTGATCACTATTACTTGGCTGCCCACCACTTATCATAGCAGGGCTAAAGCTGAGTTGATAACTTGATCCTAACGTTTGATCATCAATAGTAATTTGATAATCATGATATGCAGTTAAATTATCAAATTCATAATGACCTGTGTTATCTGTTGTTGTTCTAATCTCAGAGCTCCCTGCTATTCCTGTTGCTTTAAGTAAAACAGGTATATCACTCAATGGTCTATCTATAGGCGCAGCATGATAATTTAATGAAACATTATCATTGATATCCATATCAACCACCACTTTACCAAAAATCTTCGCACTACCTTTTACTCCAAAGTCAACTGTTTGACCAACAGCTGAACCAGAAGCAATAGTAATATTTGTCACATCAGAATTTAAGGTAACGCCACTAACAGAATTTACATAACTCTTTTGCCAACCTTGAGGATAATTCGAGACTTTTACTTGCCACGTATCAGGTGTTAAGTTCTGTATCAAATAATTACCATTTGCATCGGATATTCCAGTAAGCGTAATGTTATTACTTTGATTGGTTGCAGTCACCGTTATTCCCGCTAAAGTTGGATAATTGGTATTATGTTCTCCTTTACCTAAAATATCCTGATAAATATGACCGCTAACGCCAACAATGCCCCGATAACCAAAATCTTGATTATCTAACTGAGTATTATCGCTATTAAAAGCAATAACAACCGAATCAGAAGCATTGTTTGTCGAAGCTTTACCTGTAGGGCTAAAACTAATGGCATAACCATTTAAATGGTTGGACGGATCGGTCACTCTAATTTTATAATTACCTTGCGCCAGATTATTAAAACTAAATTTACCATTTGAGTCAGTCTGAACCTGTACATAAATTACAGCATCATTATTTGGATCAATGAGATTGATAGTTAACCCAACTACACCTGTATCAATATTGGCTGTCAGTTGTTCATTACTATCATTATCATAAACAACCGTTCCACTTACGACACTATTACCCATCATACCTAAATCTAACTTAATCTCTGAATCGGTATTTGCATTAACACTATAGGTAATTTCACCGTTATTAACTAAGCTAGGTGTTACTAATTTTTCAACAAAGTAACTGTAGACCAAATTTCTACGAGTTGGATGTAACACGGTAACAACCCAATCACCTTCAGTAATATTTGAAAACGAGAATTCACCATTACTATCTACAGTTTGAGTATAAGTTAACACCTTGTTATTGTATTTATTCTCAACTTTAACTATTGCACCATCAAGCGGAGGATTTAATAAACTTGCCTCTTTTTTCCCACCAATATCAAAATAAACCTTGCCAGATAATGTACGGTTAATAGCATATCCAAAAGCTCTGGTTTCAGGATTAGCAACATAGCTTGTATCATTTGCCCCGCTCACATCAAATATTGCCGATTCGGATGCTGGTGTTGAGTTTGATGGACTAAACACAATTTTATAATTAGTATCGTTCACCACACTAGTTAACTTATATTTATGCTGGCTTAAGTCTGATACCTCAAAAGAACCATCAGAATTCACCACAACTTCTCTTGAAGTAAAACCAACACTATTTGTTGCAGAAGTTAAGATTAATTTTGGAGTAATTGGTGTAGAAAGTTCACTAAACGCCATATCATCATTACTATAACGATGATCACCATCTCGATCTATGACGACATAACCTGTAATTTTACTATCACCACGATATCCAATATCAATATTATTTACTGAAGGATTAGTAGTTGAAAGTGTGACATTCAAAGCCAGATGATTGGTTACAGCTTCGACAGCACCAGTACCATTATCAGTATAGCTGAGTTTATAACTACCCCAATCAGCTACATTACTTTGTGAGGTAGCTGTTGTAATAATCCACTGCCCCATTGATAGATTTTCAACACTAAAGTTACCATTAGCATCCGTTTCTACAGTAATGTCTCCTTGTTGGCTTACCGCTGTAGTTACTACTTTTTTCAAGACAAGTTTAAGGCCTTTTAAATGATCATCTACATCTGTTTTATTTTTACTATAGTCCACATCAATAGAGACATGTCCCTTAATAGTACCGGAATACTTATAACCAGTACTGCTATTAAAACTATTTTGATTTAAAGGCTCAAACTTAAATGTGTCCGCATTATCGGCAACTTGGCTAACAGGTATTAATGTAGTTGCTTCAGGTGTTTTTACCTTGATCTGATAATTTGTTCCTTTTGGCAACTTATCAAACAAATACTGACCATGTTGTGATGTACTAACACCATTAATTGCAATATCTGCTGTTGTTGTAGATTTCAATTCTTCATATTGATTCTTGCCCGGAGCCATATAAGACAAAGTAACATCAACACCATCAATTGTTTCATCAACGTCTCTAGTATTATTGTTATTTGCATCAATCCAAACATTACCACCAATTTCTTGCGTACCGACAATCATGAAATGATTATCGAAGGATCCTTGTTCAGTGAGCAGCGTAACTGGAATAACAACATCACTAGGTTGGCTACCAGCTTTACTCATCTTAAATGCATAATTAGGTATAGAACTCATTATAATTTTTACAGAATAATGAGCTGTATCCCCATACATTAGATTAGGGAAACTATAAACGCCATCAACGGATGTACGAGTCATTAACAATGTACCGTTACCATCGGATCCTTCATGTAACTCTATTGTAGCCGGCGTTGTATCAGATAATAAATGAGCAAAATGATTTAGCCGAGCAAAATCACTATTATTATCGGCAAAGTCAACATAGATTTTACCTTCAATACCGCCAATACTTGCCTTTTTATAATAGAAGTTTTTATTTTCAACACCTGAACTTTGTAAATTGATACCAGATAGTGTATCTATTGGTTGAGTGGTACCATCACTATTTTTAATAAGTGTATAGCCCTTCGGTGGATCAAGAACATTGACTTTATAATTACCATTTGGCAAATTATAAAAATGATATTTCCCGTTTGTATCGCTATATTGGCGAACAAGTTCATTACCATTTGAATCAATTAAGCTTATCAACACCCCCGCCATAGGTTCATTAGTACTAACATCTACCTCAACGAGTGTTTCGCCTGATATGCCACTTTTTATTGCTGAAGTAGAATTATTACCTGCGGCAGGATAAGGATTAGAACCTCCTGCAATTAAAAAGAATTTATTTTGCTCAGTACGCCCTTTATCATCAAAGACAATAGGCGTTAACGAACTGTTGGTATTGCCATCAGCATTAACGATTATGCCATAATCTTGTGATAACGTTTGCATATCTAGCATAACTGTATAACTATTATTTAATGGCAGATTGTTAAAACTAAAGCGCCCAAATTCATTCGTATTTACAGAGGCAAACAAACTTAAATTACCTGAAACACCTTGATACAAATTAACTTTTATATCTTTAAGTGGTAAATCTCCTGTTTTATTATAACTATATTCAGCAGTCCCATTATTATTGATATCAATCATTACAGAACCCGCAATAACTGCATCGCCATTTTTCTTATAAATAAAGTCTAAATCAGCACCTGAAGCAGTTGGTTTGCTTGGGCTGATAGTTATAACAGGAGAAGTATCAGAAGGACTTCGAAGTTCATAACGTTGATCTTCGCTTTGTGTAGGTACTTTAATGGTATAACTGTCATCATAAAGATTTTTAAAAGCATAATGACCATTATTATCTGTTAAAGTATAACTATATAACTGATTATTACGATAAAGGGCAACTTTAATGCCTGAAAGTCCTACATCCTGGTCATCGCGATTAAACTTACCATCATCGTTAAGGTCATAATAAAGCTGACCACTAATTTCAGTATTATTTTTTAGTTTGACTAACCAATATTGATTTGGCGCACTTGTCACATTAGACACTTGCATGTATTCAAGATTGTTTCTAATTTGGTTTGGTAGATAGCTTTGTAGTGGATCACTACTATTACCCACTAATTCAAACTGGCTACTATTTAGTCCTTTCAAGTGCAAAATCATATTAGTAGCATATAAACCACCGCGAGTTGAATTCGCTTTGGTATAAGCAAATTTTCCATTTGCAGATACTTGGTTATCAATGAAATCAGGCGTACTTTCAATACTACTTAACGATCCATTGTAATAGCCAGGATAAATACGCGGTGTAAAAATCCCCTCAACAGATAAATTGCCACTATTAAGGTGTTGTAAATCAGCTGCAGTCAATTCAATCGATGCATCAGTCTTCACCCCAGTTCCACTCACATCAAGATAAATTTTGCCGGAGAACACCTCATTAAACTTATCCGATACAGAAATTGCCTGTAAAAACAACTGCTTAGATGAAGGTTGATTATTATGGGTAAAATTACCACTAGAGTTTACTTCAAAATCAAATGTCCCTAGTTCTGTATTTGGATCCATATCAGCAATATCTATATAATTTTTATTAGAATCTTTATTATGAATAATGCGATATTTTCCTTCAGGTAACATTTTTAGGTTAATTGAATGGTAGTAAGTCCCTATATCGCCCCAAAACACATAACTACTTCCATTGTAATAGTAGATTTTGAAATTACCTTGCCCTGTTTCATAAGTATTTTCGCCGGCATACTGAACATCTCCATTTAAATCATTAACTGGATAACCAATAAATTCAGCTTTACCTTGCATTAAAAAGTTTTTAGTAATTGGTACACTATTCTGATTGAATTTAACAATATAAGAAGGTGCAAGCCCTTGAGTAGAGTTCGTCACCGCTGTTGTACCATGGCGAATCACTTTGACCCTATATTCTGTATTTGGAACAATACCATCATCGGTACTAGTAAATAAATAGCTACCGTCAACATTAGTTCTTTTATGTGCAATATAAAGCGGTCCTCCTATCACACAATCAGATTCAGCACCTAGACGGCAAAGTAAAACATCTGCATCGAAAAGCGGTAAATCGTTTTCATTATAAGTTTGACCAATTTCTAATTCACCATTACCTTTATAAGTATCTAGGTAGACCTGACCACGAAGAATATTGTCATTAACTTTAAGTTTATACCAAAAGTTAGTATCACGATTATAGTTTTGCCCCCCGCTAATTGTAACTTGTATAGTCGATGAACCATCACTATTGATAGTATTATTTTGGTCATTACCTTCAAAATCGACATCATCTTTCGTTATATTACTTATATTGCCATATTCTTTTTTAGCAATAACTCTATATTCCCCATCTGGCAAATTAGTAAAGTTATACCAACCATTAGAATCAGTTGCAAAATAAGTAATATCGTTCCACTTCCCTGATGGAAGTTTACGCTGTAACACCACACGATTTGAACTAATTGGCGTATCTTGTTCTGGATTATAACTGCCTATTGTACCTTTATGACTATTATTTAAATAAATGTAGCCTGAAATACTATTCGGTGTTTTTCCTCTGAAAATAATGACATCTTCAAAACCGCTATTAGGGCTAATGTTGATCAAAAAATTAGAACGCGACTCATAATCTAATTTAGTATTATCGTAGTCATCAAGAGAATAGTAATAGATCCCTGCACGATCCGTTCTTGCAGTAACCCACGATCTTGTTCCGTAAAAACCTTGGGTTTCATAAGTTGCCTTAACAGGTTGACCATCAACTACCAATGGAGTAACACCATCTTCTTCATAAAAAGATAATTTCATATAGGCACTAGCTGTTCTAGTAGATAGACCATTGATCGACGTCGCATAACTATCATGATTATTAGCAGTTTTTAAAGTCGTCGATACAATCATTCCGCCTAATGACTGATTAAATTTTGGTGAAAACCAAAAGTTTTGATTACTTATTGTATTATTAAGATTGGTAACAATAATTTCTTTACCGGCAATATTATCTTGCGTACCATTACTTAAAGTAACTCTACCTTTATGGAGGCTCCTTGATTGAGGAGATGTACTAGATGATTTACCATCAGTATCATTGATGAAAACATATTTATTAACATCAATTCCGTCTTCCATGATTGCAACTTTATAATCTTTACCTTTGGTCAAGCCTCTAAATTGATAAGATCCCGCGTTTTGATTATTAGATCTTTGTGTCACAATTTTTTTCCATGAAGTACCATCATGTTGATAAAGTATGACATCAGTTGAAAAACCTCTACTACCCTTAGTAGGTTTAGTATTTCCATTTTCTACGCCAGAATCGGCACCCGGCTGTGCCTGTTGGTTCAACGCCAGCTCAAATACATTTCCTAAAACACCTGCTAATGAATGATCTGATTGATCAACTTGAAGTAAAAAGTCAGGGCTACTAAGGTTTCCTAAAGCGGGGATTGTAATTGTTGCACTCATTGCATTTACTGGAATATAAGGCATAGCTACATTAGTTACCTTAATATCATAAGTTGCCACCGCTAGTTTTTCAAAACGAAATTTACCGTTTTCCGTTGTGGTAATTGTTTTCGTGCCTAAAACTTTTGTTGTCGTACCGGGATAATAAAGCTCAACATCCATCCCAATTGCGCCTGTATCATTTTCAGCGGAATAGATATTATCATAATTCTGATCGATTGCGACTATACCATCAACACCCCAGCGATTGAGAGCTTTAATATTAAAGGTACCACTTTGATCTACTCCATTCATTGAACTAAAATCGATAGTATCTTGGTATCTATGAGAATTATTTGGCAAAACAACATCCCATAAAATATATGTCGAAGTATCTAAGTTTATAGGACCAAATACAGCACTATTGGCATACCCTTTTAATGTGTTATTGATCTTAATATCACCATTATCATCACTTATTAATATTAGCTGCCCATTTGTGGAAACACTATTAATCAACGTAATCGGAACATCTTTAACCCCAACATTATTTTCATCCTTGACATTTAAATGGATACTTCCTCCCATACCTTGTAAAAAAAGGTTAACACCCAATTCTCCGGTTGAACTGGAAAGATTTAATGTTCGATTAATGCTTTCATTATTACTTGTACTAGCAATAACCGTATATTGCCCTAATTGCAAATTATCGAACAAATAGCTACCATCATTTTGTGTTATTGTTTGAGCTAAGCTATTTCCAGAAGCATCTTTTAATTCAACCATAATATTATTTAATGGCATATTAAAACTTTGATGATTATCGAAATCCCAGTAAACTTTACCTGATATTGTCGTAGCATTTGCTATTGATACAGCCATAAGCATAAAAATGAATGCACCCAAAATTTGGGTCAAATGTTTTAATATAGACACATAACGATAACCTTTTTTTACAGAAATCTTTCTATTTATTTCCACTGCTACATTATGCTCAGTTCGCATTATCTTCTCTCCTGATATGCGTAAATTCTTTTTAACTTGGGGAATAATTTTTCCAATTTCTATGCTTTGCCAACTGTCCATTAGAAACTCCCTACTACATTGACAAACCAACCATGTGAACGATAGTTCAAGTGTGTTAAGTTGTCGTTATAATCCGTAAAGTTATACCCCACGCCCATTTTAATATTATCGCCAATATTACGGTAAATACTCGTCACAAAGCCATCTTTATGGTCATCAGCTAAATCGGTACGTAACGTACGACCCTCTACCTGATATTCCCAATCGCCTGTCTTATAATTTAAACGCAGCGCATACAAACTCGCCCCTGATGAGTACCAGTTACTTTCATTTTTATAGCGTAAATGACCTTGCCTATGGGCTGCTTTAAATGCAGTTTCCCAGTTTGCATTCCATTCATAAACCCCTTCTAACGACCACACCCAGCTCTTTTGGTCATACAAACTTGAAGTATAGCGTTTCCCACTCGATGAGGTCGAATTCGCTATCAGCTGATCGTCCGGATCTAACCCGTAAACATAAGTCAGTTTCCCAAATAAATTCAGATTGTTTATTAATTTAGGACGATAAGCAAAACCAATCATTGATTCAGTATAGTTGCTCACCACATCATTCGATGTGTCTTTATTCCCAAAAGTTTTTGCAAAATCAAACTGTGCTAACCAACTTAAGTTTTCGCTGACAATCGTTTTCGCCCTATTGGTGGTGACCCATTGTCTTATCCGTTCACTACCTTCATCAATCCGATATTCCAGACGGTTACGAATTTGGAACCAATCATTTTTATAGCCGTAACCAGCCGCATAAACATCACGACGCGTTTCATCATGACCCGATAAACTAGTACGGTCACGATTACGGTTGTTTACACGCCCAACCGAGTAAGAGCCTTCAATAAATTGTGCTTCGGTAGGTTTATAACTGACACCATACACATCTGAAGTAGTATGATCGATTTTGCTAGTTTTGAATTGACGCTCAGAATAAAGCTCCAGCTCACTGGTCGCTTTGGTTCGACCGCCCACTACCGTGGTAATGCCTCGCCCAGAAGTAGAGTCCACATCATTTAACACTTTCGTATACAAATTAGTCTGCTCATTAACATCCCAACCTGCCTGAATACCCCCTCCAGCGCCTCGATTGGATGCAAAAATTTCCGCACCAATATTAATACTGTCGGTAATTTGTGAGTTATAACCAATTGTGGTACGGTTATCATCTGCCACATCGCCCGATTTGGCCACCGTTAATTGCTGAATAATATACCCTTTATCTCGACCATCAAAAAAACTACGCTCCAATTTAGCCGCAATTAATGCTTCATGTGTGGCGTCTTCACCATAGTTGTGGTCATTGCGGTGTTGTAATTCAAACGCTGCTGTATACACATCCCCCAATGCAGTGTAGTACTGTGCTCGAGTAAGTTTTTCAACATAGTTAGCCTTGTCTTTTTCTTGACTGTAACTCAACAACAAACCGTGTTTATCTTGCTCAAAATCATAACGTAGTTCACCACCCCACTCTTCTAAATCGCTGCTGCGTGCTTTAGCAAAATTTGAAAAGCCCTCTTGCTGTTTTGAGTAGT
>NZ_LZHI01000009.1:0-4009 GCF_001690385.1 Gilliamella sp. Choc6-1 | reverse complement strand
GGCTGTCGTCAGCTCGTGTTGTGAAATGTTGGGTTAAGTCCCGCAACGAGCGCAACCCTTATCCTTTGTTGCCATCGATTAGGTCGGGAACTCAAAGGAGACTGCCGTTGATAAAGCGGAGGAAGGTGGGGACGACGTCAAGTCATCATGGCCCTTACGACCAGGGCTACACACGTGCTACAATGGCGTATACAAAGGGAGGCGACCTCGCGAGAGCAAGCGGACCTCATAAAGTACGTCTAAGTCCGGATTGGAGTCTGCAACTCGACTCCATGAAGTCGGAATCGCTAGTAATCGTGAATCAGAATGTCACGGTGAATACGTTCCCGGGCCTTGTACACACCGCCCGTCACACCATGGGAGTGGGTTGCACCAGAAGTAGATAGCTTAACCTTAGGGAGGGCGTTTACCACGGTGTGATTCATGACTGGGGTGAAGTCGTAACAAGGTAACCGTAGGGGAACCTGCGGTTGGATCACCTCCTTACGAAGAGCTCGTAAGTGTTCACACAGATTGTTTGTTTAGAAAGAGAAATAATTAAGTCCCCTTCGTCTAGAGGCCTAGGACATCGCCCTTTCACGGCGGTAACAGGGGTTCGAATCCCCTAGGGGACGCCATAAAATGTGATGAAATTATTTTTCTAAAAATTATTTTTGTGTTTACTTAATTTAGTTATTAAGTGAATAGAAAGATAAAGCTCTTTAACAATAAGGAACAAGCTGAAAGAAACGAGTTCTCGTTTTGCTGGAGGAATCGAAATGTAAATATAGGTGACTGAAAGCGAAAAGAGAAGAAAGCGTAATTAACCAAGACAACTGTGAGTTGTAAGGTTAAGAAATTAAGCGTACACGGTGGATGCCTAGGCAATCAGAGGCGAAGAAGGACGTGTTAATCTGCGAAAAGCGACGGTGAGCTGATAAAAAGCGTTATAGCCGTTGATGTCCGAATGGGGAAACCCAATGTAGGTAACTACATTATTGTCTGATGAATCCATAGTCAGATGAGGCGAACCGGGAGAACTGAAACATCTAAGTACCCCGAGGAAAAGAAATCAACCGAGATTCCCTGAGTAGCGGCGAGCGAAAGGGGAGGAGCCCAAGCGGGTAGCATAGTATATTAGTGGAAGCGTTCAGGAAAGTCGCACTATAGAGGGTGAAAGTCCCGTACACGAAAGTATATTATGTGGAAGCTTATAGAGTAGGGCGGGACACGTGATATCCTGTCTGAAGAAGGGGGGACCATCCTCCAAGGCTAAATACTCCTGATTGACCGATAGTGAACCAGTACCGTGAGGGAAAGGCGAAAAGAACCCCGGGAGGGGAGTGAAATAGACCCTGAAACCGTGTACGTACAATCAGTGGGAGCATATATCATTAGATATGTGTGACTGCGTACCTTTTGTATAATGGGTCAGCGACTTATATTCTGTAGCAAGGTTAACCGAATAGGGGAGCCGAAGGGAAACCGAGTATTAACTGTGCGTTAAGTTGCAGGGTATAGACCCGAAACCCGGTGATCTAGCCATGGGCAGGTTGAAGGTTGGTTAACACTAACTGGAGGACCGAACCGACTAATGTTGAAAAATTAGCGGATGACCTGTGGCTGGGGGTGAAAGGCCAATCAAACCGGGAGATAGCTGGTTCTCCCCGAAAGCTATTTAGGTAGCGCCTCATGAGTAACTGTTGGGGGTAGAGCACTGTTTCGGCTAGGGGGCCATCCCGGCTTACCAACCCGATGCAAACTCCGAATACTGACAAGTTTAATCATGGGAGACACACGGCGGGTGCTAACGTTCGTCGTGAAGAGGGAAACAACCCAGACCGCCAGCTAAGGTCCCAAAGTCATAGTTAAGTGGGAAACGAAGTGGGAAGGCTTAGACAGCTAGGATGTTGGCTTAGAAGCAGCCATCATTTAAAGAAAGCGTAATAGCTCACTAGTCGAGTCGGCCTGCGCGGAAGATGTAACGGGGCTAAAACTATGCACCGAAGCTGCGGCAGTGCACGTAAGTGCATTGGGTAGGGGAGCGTTCTGTAAGCCGTAGAAGGTATGTTGTGAGGCATGCTGGAGGTATCAGAAGTGCGAATGCTGACATAAGTAACGATAAAGCGGGTGAAAAGCCCGCTCGCCGGAAGACCAAGGGTTCCTGTCCAACGTTAATCGGGGCAGGGTGAGTCGACCCCTAAGGAGAGGCCGAAGGGCGTATCTGATGGGAAACGGGTTAATATTCCCG
Source organism: Gilliamella sp. Choc6-1 (assembly GCF_001690385.1). NCBI lineage: Bacteria > Pseudomonadati > Pseudomonadota > Gammaproteobacteria > Orbales > Orbaceae > Gilliamella > Gilliamella sp. Choc6-1. The sequence continues at coordinate 1,779 of NZ_LZHI01000009.1, read as the reverse complement.
TACTGGCTATAACTGCGATGGGGGGACGAAGAAGGCTAGGTTATCCACCTGTTGGATGGTGGTTTAAGCGTGTAGGGGTGTGATTAGGCAAATCCGGTCACTGAGACCCTGAGGCGTGATGACGAGCTACTAAGGTAGTGAAGTAATTGATGCCAAGCTTCCAGGAAAATCCTCTAAGCTTCAGGTTATAGGTAATCGTACCCGAAACCGACACAGGTGGTCAGGTAGAGAATACTCAGGCGCTTGAGAGAACTCGGGTGAAGGAACTAGGCAAAATGGTGCCGTAACTTCGGGAGAAGGCACGCTGATGGTAATTGAACTCCCACGCGGATGTAGGTGAAATCAGTCGAAGATACCAGCTGGCTGCAACTGTTTAATAAAAACACAGCACTGTGCAAACACGAAAGTGGACGTATACGGTGTGACGCCTGCCCGGTGCTGGAAGGTTAATTGATGGGGTTATGCGAATGCAGAAGCTCCTGATCGAAGCCCCAGTAAACGGCGGCCGTAACTATAACGGTCCTAAGGTAGCGAAATTCCTTGTCGGGTAAGTTCCGACCTGCACGAATGGCGTAATGATGGCCAGGCTGTCTCCACCCGAGACTCAGTGAAATTGAATTTGCCGTGAAGATGCGGTGTACCCGTGGCAAGACGGAAAGACCCCGTGAACCTTTACTATAGCTTGACAGTGAACATTGAGCCTTAATGTGTAGGATAGGTGGGAGGCAAAGAAGCATGCACGCCAGTGTGTGTGGAGTCGACCTTGAAATACCACCCTTTAATGTTTGATGTTCTAACCTATACTTCTGAATCGAGGTAAGGGACACTGTCTGGTGGGTAGTTTGACTGGGGCGGTCTCCTCCCAAAGAGTAACGGAGGAGCACGAAGGTTAGCTAATCCTGGTCGGACATCAGGAGGTTAGTGCAATGGCAAAAGCTAGCTTGACTGCGAGAGTGACGGCTCGAGCAGGTACGAAAGTAGGTCATAGTGATCCGGTGGTTCTGAATGGAAGGGCCATCGCTCAACGGATAAAAGGTACTCCGGGGATAACAGGCTGATACCGCCCAAGAGTTCATATCGACGGCGGTGTTTGGCACCTCGATGTCGGCTCATCACATCCTGGGGCTGAAGTAGGTCCCAAGGGTACGGCTGTTCGCCGTTTAAAGTGGTACGCGAGCTGGGTTTAGAACGTCGTGAGACAGTTCGGTCCCTATCTGCCATGGGCGTAGGAAAATTGAGAGGGTTTGCTTCTAGTACGAGAGGACCGAAGTGAACGCACCGCTGGTGTTCGGGTTGTGATGCCAATTGCATTGCCCGGTAGCTACGTGCGGAATAGATAAGTGCTGAAAGCATCTAAGCACGAAACTAGCCTTAAGATGAGTTTTCCCTGAAGAGATTCAGTAAGGTTCGTTTGAGACTAAGACGTAGATAGGTCAGGTGTGTAAGTGTAGTGATACATTGAGCTAACTGATACTAATGAACCGAGAGTCTTAACCTTACAACTCGGAGTTGTTTTGTGATTACGTGAAGAGAAGCGTTTGATGACTAAGTCATCGAAATTGGATTAAATGTTGATTGAGTGGTTTGTTCCGAATTGAGAGATTGGTGTTATTATGAGATAATGAGCACTGATTGTAGAAGAGAAAAGAATATGTCTGGCGGTAATAGCGCGGTGGTCCCACCTGACCCCATGCCGAACTCAGAAGTGAAACGCCGTAGTGCCGATGGTAGTGTGGGTATTACCCATGTGAGAGTAGGGTGCCGCCAGACTTTTTAAAT
>NZ_LZHI01000008.1:0-12303 GCF_001690385.1 Gilliamella sp. Choc6-1 | reverse complement strand
AAGCTTACCAGCAGGAAGGATTACCCGTTACTTAGATAAACTGGCCGAATATCATGGATATCCATTAAAAATACGAGTAGATAATGGACCAGAATTTACAGGAAAAACCTTTATAAACTGGGCTAAATCACATGATATAGCCATTGATTATATAAAGCCCGGTAGCCCTTATCAAAATGGTTACATTGAACGATTTAACCGGACTTATCGAACTGAAGTGTTAGATTTATATCTTTTTAACAACCTAGCGCAAGCAAGGAGAATAACCGAAGAATGGCTCACCATTTATAATACCGAAAGACCGCATGAGGCGTTAAATAACATGACACCACTCAAATATAAAATATTAAAACAAGCAGCTTAATTTTCTACGTGAGTTGTGTACTAAGTTTGGGGCATTTACAGTTGTGGTATTGGTTGTCTCGCTATTTTCTGGAGACGTGTCTTTGGGTTGATTCAGTTTAGATAAATATTTAGCGACATCATCCCCCATAACATTTCCTTGATTTTCTCTTTGGTCTTTTCTCAAGCTGTTACTTGTTTTTCTAACGCTTCCATTTTGGCATAAGATTCAAACTGCTCTTTAGTCAACTTTTCCGATAGCGATTGTTGATAATCAGCAGGAAAACGGCATATTTCTCGTTTTAGTGTTTAAAATCCTTTCGCTTCAGGGGAGTCCTTTGCTTTACCTACACGGCTTAAGTATGCATCAAATTTTGCTTCGTCACCTACAGCTAAAAATCCCCTATATTGTTTATCGTTTTTATCAATAAACACAAGCATCAATAGCTGAACAATGAAGCCATTTTTTTATGACTTTATTTTTAGTGGTATTATACTCAATATAATAAAATGTATTATTCTGCTCCAATAAATGAACTATATCACCTTTCACTAAATACATTTTTGTTTGTTCATTAACTTCAGGTTTATTGTATAAATAAGATTTCATGACTAAAGAATATGCATCGTCATAATTGATTTGAGTATGCGTTTCAACACAACTCCCTTTTACTTTACCATTTTCCCATCCATCAACTCTAGGTCTTACTTTTTTAAATAAGTCATCGTTTTTAGTTAATTTATCCAAACTAATATTGGTTTGATGAGAACAATATTTTGCTATAAATTCTTCATCTGATGACCATTGCTGTATCTCAAAGCTTACTTTATTAAGTGTATATAAATTAGTACGTTTATTTAATTCGATATCATAATAAATCTTAAAGAACCCTCTGTCAGGAAAAGAAGTCACAATTCTTATTAAATTATTTTCATCATAACGGCTTAATATTTTTTCAAAGCGATTACCACCATCCTCATCAAAACTTGGTATCTTTGTGATCAAATTATCATTATGATAAAGTGCAATAAAATCTCTGTTATTTTCCGTATCAAAAATTGCTTTATTAACCAACTTGTGGTCAATATTAAATATCAATTTTTCAGCATATACGGTCACGGAAAAAATAATTAAATAGATAGCGAATATAGATTTAAATTTTATTAATACATTCCTCATAACCCAAAATCTCTTTTAATCTGTTTGTATATTCAATACGTTCATTCAAATGATTGTATCCGCCATTAACCAAATATGTTACCTGCTCTATTTTGCACTTTCGCTAATTCCTTACTAAGTGCAACAATTTCGCTACCCGATGTGTTGGGATAGATTACATGGGGAACCTGAAGCAAAATAATTTACAGCACCATCAGCACGTATGGAAATAAAATGATCGGCATCATTTACAGGGTCGTTTATTTGGTGACAAAATTATCCATCATCTCTAGCTGGCAAATACACAAAATTGAAGATAGGATCTTGTTATTCCATGTACGAAAATCAATACCTTTAATTCCCTCTATTCCTATTACTCTTTTAAATGATTTATTGAAATTTTTGGCATGTACTTCTAATATGCCTTTGTTTGAAGATGTGTTGCCATTCCAACCATATTAAGTTTGAGCTTCTACAAGTGTAAACAACTCAATGTTTTCCTACACCATTATTTATTCTGAAGTAGCAAGATCTTTTATATTTATTTTATGAAAATCCAAACATTGATTAAATTTTATTTCTAACTCTTTGTTATAAATAACTTTAACTGGATTTAATTCATCATATGTAATATTTTCCATGCTTTTTCTTTTATAGTTGTATTTTACCCAACCTAATACAGCCAACACACCTCTATTTTTATTTTTTTCAGTATCAGAGTCATAGACTTTGAAAAAAATTGAATCATCATTGACTGAAATATCATATAAATCGATAAGTAAGTTTTTCCTTGATGTTACTTCTGGAAGAAAATCACTAGTTTTAAGCATTTCTTCAAAAATGGATACACAATCGTTCAATTTTGCATTTGCATTACATGTTACGCTTAAAATTATCAAAATTTGTAAAACAAATATTATTGGAACTTTAATTTTCTTTTGCATTTTCTTCCTCTATTTTATTAACAATTCTTGGAATAATTTTATTTAATATATTTTTATAAGCTTCTTGAACAGCAGAATTTGTCGAATGCCAACGAGCATAATTACCATTATATTTATTAATATAAAAAACTAAATACTCCATTGCAGCTAACACAGAAGGGAAAATTATAAACTCTTTAGGTCTATCTTTTATTTGAGCATTTCCTCCCTGCTTGCTCAATCCAACATTTTCAAATAAATGTGTAGTTCCTATAGGAGTATAATTGAGTATAATTTGGATTTAATAAAAAGAACTCTTTATCCCAGCCATAATATGGAGGATAACCAAAAGACTCCATTCCTCCTGTTCCTGTCTTCTTATATTGTAAAGATTTAAAATGTGCAGTTTCAGAACGATACATTCTTTCAATTATTATTGCCATATCCTTACCATACTTTTCGTATATAGCCCTTAAAGCAAGTTCTGCATTTTCTAGAGTATAATTTCTTATAAGATTAATTTCCTCATTAAAATAACTCACCATAGCCAGCGGATGAATAAACCATGCCTTACCATCAGCACTAAGTGCGGCAGGTGGGGTAGCGTCTGTTGGAGTGGCTTTGGTATCAGTTGTGTTGGTATTTTCTGGTTGTGTGCCATTTGTTTGATTTAGCTTCGCTAAGCCTTTAGCGACATCATCCCACCATAACATTTTCTTGATTTTCTCTTTACTTTTTTCCCAATCCATGACCTTTTGTTCTAATTTTTGCACTTTTTCATGAATTTCAATTTGTCCTTGGGTCAACTTCTGCTTTGGATTGCTTTTGTAGTCTTTTGGGAATCGGTCAATTTTTCTTTTTAGCTCTTCAATCCCTTTTTTTACTGACTGTTGTTTGCTTGTTTCTAGTGTGTTGATATAAGCATCAAGTTTTGCTTCATCTCCTTTAGTTAAATAATTCAGTACATTGTTGGCATTTTCTGTCATTTCACTATTTAACGCTTCCCATTTGGGCAATTTTCCTTCTGAGTCAACTTTGCCATACCATTCACTTTCATAATTGATTAATATGCGACTAAGAGCCGAGGCTAATACCGGCTTATCAATAAGCCCTTTAAAGCTGTCCGTTGTTATCATCGCATATTTTGGTGAGTTAGCACTGTATTGTTGGTCTAATAGTGTTAATGTCTCTTTTATTGTTGGCGGGTATTGTTCAAGTGAGGCATTATCCTTATTTCTGCTTAAGGTTTTTTTAGCACTAAGATAAATTTCTTTCAGACTGGCATTTTCTTTAATTTGTTTAAAATCAAACCAATCCCAGCAACTCACTTTCTTTACACCTTCGCTATTGGTTGATATCCAACCTGACGAAATTGTTATCTCGTTGAGCGGTCTTTCTATTTGAATCCATAAAGTCTCTTTATCATCCACGGCTCGATTTATTCTTGCTTTAATATTATTATCACTCATATTAAGTAAGAGCGGTGTGTCAGTAATCAGTTTGCTACTAGTTAATTGACTATCTTGTAATGGGTGCTTACTCCATGCCGGTGTCTCCATTTTTACACCAAGATATATTAAATTATCCATTCTGACCACCATTAACGAGCTGAGTTACCTCTTGCACCGTACCTGATTTAGCAAGATCTTTTAATTTAACAAAACGATTTATATTTCGATTGTGGCTACCTGTTTTAGTAAAGCAAAATATAAAAGCTGATTCTATTCCATATTGCATTGAACTTATTAATAAATCTGGATTAGCAACAAAATCTTGAATATCATTAGAATTAAATTGGCAATTAGTAAGGCGTAACTAATGGCATATATTCATGTAACTCATAAGCATGTTGATACATAATATCCATTAAACAATTTTCATCCTTACAAAAATCTCTTTTTTGAATAAATTTTCTTTGATTATTATAAATTTCTTTAAACTCTTTCAGATCATTATTGTAGTCATAATATTTTTTTATAGCGTAGTAAATGTCATGAATACTTCTGTCCAATCCTGAAAGATAAACATTTTGACAGATTAGTTTTTCCGATAATTTTTTGGCTATTAAGCAAGAAAAACTTGGTTCAATATTCTGATGTTTTATTCTCTTTATTTCTAAAATTGAATCATATGTATTTATTATTAAATATTCGTCAGCATTTTTTTCGAAAAGTGTCCACATTTTATTAATATTAGGGCAAAAAATATTTATTTGGTTTATTGATCGTTTTATATCGATGTCAAAAGATTTAGAAGTTAATATTTCATTATTATTTTTTGCCATTTTCTTATTCAGAATGTCGTCAAAATTAACAGCAAATTTATTTACCTTATAATTTAAACAATTTTCTATCTGATCACCAGAATATATATTTGTTTTAATAGCATTTTCTTCCTATTGAAGTATTCTATTAAGATAAATTGGATCATCATAAGATACTTTTTTTGTGTACGCTGCATCGCTAACATATACTTTAGATACTACCCAATTATTTAAATCTGCTTTTATTGAGAATGAAAAAAGCAGCCCAATTAGTATATAAAAATTACGAAACATATTTTTTCCTTAATAAATTTTAGTCGCATATATGCCTTTTTCAAATATTTCTCGTTCTTTTTCTCTTCTTCTTTTTAAACCTTCTAAAACTTTACCTCCAGATTTCTTTCATATCATATCCAGGACCTAAAGTAATACCACTTCCTTGTCCCGGCCAGTGCAATTTATTAGAAACATTTTTTCGAGCTTCTGCTAAATAAATAAAATTTAATCCTGCTTGTGATGTTTTTAATTTATTATTAATGTTTTTATAAAATGAAGTTATCATTTCAACTGGATGAATAAACCAAGCCTTGCCATTAGCGCTAAGAGTAGCTGAAGGCGTGTCTTTGGGGTGATTCAGTTTAGATAAACCTTTAGCGACATCATCCCACCATAACATTTTTTGATTTGTTCAGATATTATTCTTACATAGTCAAATTAATGTGCTTGTAAAGCCGAAGAATGAACCCATTTAACAATTAACTTCTGGGTTTTAGTTAAATATCGGATTTGATAAAAATCGTCTCGGTACTGTAATAATTCTACCTTGTCATCTTCAATTAAATACATTTTAGTTTTTGATTTTTCCAAAGCATCATCATATAAATAAGCCTGGTTAACAGCTATCTTTTTAATTATTGGTTTTCTATCAAAAAGATTATGCTCATTTGTCACCAATAAATAATTTAAATTTTTATTATAAATTTTACGCTGCACCATATCACAATCAATACATTGATCTTCTAATATTATTTGATAATATTTCTCCTTTTCTTTATAAAGTTTTTCATACCACTTCCCTCCATCAAGAAAACGATTAATTAATTGATCATTGGTTTTCTTATAATCACATAACTGAGAACCATCGCTTAAAATTTGTTTCTCTTTAGTTTGAATAATATGATTTTTTATTTCATAAAGCGAATAACACTTATTAGGTGTAGAATTATATTTTAATGTCATCAATAAATAATTTTGACCCAAAAATTTGTCAATTGATAAGATTGACTCATCAATTTCATCATTCAACTCAATGGGTACTTTAATATGTTGACAATCAGAACTATTATCAAAACAATGATAAATTGATTGTTTTATTTTATTAAATTCTATACTTCCATATGAATGTGTCGTTAGGAAATAAAAAAATAATATTGATATTTTTACTAATTGCATATTATTGAATAATATTTAATTATTTAATTTACATTAATCATCTAATTCTTCTAGCTCCTGATTCTGTAATAACTTGTTATTTTTATATATACTTAATTGATTATCTCGAATAATGTAATAATAATCATTGTTTTGAAATTGATACCCTAATAAGCGATGAGATGAATAATGATTTATAGTTTCCCCTTTTAAAAATATATATAGCTGATCCTTCTTTCTCGTTCCTTCATAATAAACATTTTTACAGTCTAATTCCCCCTCTTCGCAACAATAGGATATTTTAATATTATATTTTAAAGAGTTATATTTAGTTGTATACAGACAAGAATGATTAAAATCATTAGCTAAACAAACAAAAGATAGTAATGACATCATAATGAAAATTATTTTCATATTTCTTTATATTCTCCATCCAAATGACTATATGTAGTATATTTATTATTTTTAAATAAATAATATTCCGAACGTCTTCGATTATTAACGCCTTGATTAAATTTTCCTTGGGAGTTACTCCAAGATAACCATGCTTCCTCTAATGAATTATAAGTATAAGATCCTTTTGGATTATTTATCATTTTTACTACAGTTGAATTCTTAAATCCCCCAATACCAATATTAAAAGAAAAAGCAACTAAAGCATCAAATTCATATTGATGAAGCGTTATTTTTATATTTTCAGAAACAACCTTAATATATCCTTTTAAATTTAAATCATCAGAAAGCAATTTTTCTGCTGTGGCTTAATCTATACCATTTTTATATAGTTCAAATTCTTCAGATGATTTGATTAAATGCCCAATACCAATAGTAGCTCCTTTAGTATAATTTGTAATAGTTTTACCTGTTTGAACATCATACGGCTTCAACCTTAATCCTTCCCATTTTTTTAGAAATGTAATTCCTTTTTTACTAAATTTGATTTCTTTATAATCAGCAAGCTGCATAATAGTAACGAGATGAATAAACCACGTCCTGCCGTCAGCGCTAAGGGTGGCTGTGGCTGGTGGGGTGTTGTCTGCTGGGATGACTAAGTTATATGCATTTTCATAATTGATTTCATTATTATATTTAACACAACTACCTTTTACTTACCATTTTCCCACCCATCAACTCTAGATCTTATTTTGTTGAATAACTTGTTGTTTTTAAGCAATTCATCTAAACCAATTTTGGATTTGGCTGTAACAATAAAAAGGTACCCTTATTTCAATATTTGTAACCATCACCCTTCACCATAATTCCAAGGATTAAAAGCATACCCTTTAATCCATTTTATTATTTCTCCGTGCTTTTTACTGATATAGCTTACCTTAAACCAGACATTAGAATATTGGTCTTTATCCCAAATTACATCTAGAATTTTGACAAAATCGTTTTGTACTAAATACATACTTTCTGGCTCATTTTCATTGGGGTTATTATAAAGATTGATTTTTTCTTGTTGAATATAAGACTTGATATTGGGTTTTATGGTAGATTTATTTAATAGTTCTAATAATATCTTTTTATCATAAAAAGTAATATTCCCTTTTGCATCAATAATATCTAATCCAATAATTCCCTCAGATTTTGTTTTACCCAATATTCGTTGGTAAATTTTTGATTCTTTAAAATGGTATTCTTTTTCCTTATTCACCATAATAACTATAAATTTATTTAAAAAGTAATCATTGAGTGATGAATAACGTCGATAAAAATTGATATCATCTATTTTACCAATAAAAGCATCAAATTGTTTGTCAGATAAATATTTATTAGTTTCAGGAAAGTATATGTTATGGTATATGCTGTATAAGTAAAACTCAGGAAATAAATTTAAAATTGCATCTTCACCGAATCCATCTTCGATAATTTGTTGATCGCCACAATAAGAATATTTTGCTTCCATAAAATTTTTCAATCTTTGGTTAATATATACACATTGAACCATTAACTCATTATTTTTAATCATAATAGGTATATCTGCTTCAATAGATTCCGTAGCTGGCATAAAGTAATGAAATGCAGGCTTATCATTCCATGCTTCCAATTCAATATTCAGCATTCCCCATATTCCAATTACATTTTTATATAATTTATTGATGTTTTCTGCCTGTACTTCTAGCATGGCTGGTTTTGAAAAAAATTCTTCCTCATCATTATTTTTATCCTCACAAAAGTAAGATATAAATTTATAAACTTTAGAATTAATGTTAAATTGTTTATTTTCTATAAATGATTTATTTGAACAAGACAGCTTTGCATAACTGACATTACTGATTATCATCACTAATATCAATAATATTATTTTTCTCATTCTAAAATTCCTCAGTTAAATTTGATGTCTTTCGAAGGATTGATTCAAATAGCTTCGCAAAAAAGGCTATATTATCAGCACTATCACTTCCATTTATTACTGCTCTTGCTGCTTTGTAATTAATATGGCTTTTATAGATATACCTTGGCAATTTACCACCAGTAAAAATCCCTTTCATCATCCCCCAAATCATTATTGGCACGGCATAATCAAGTTCTGCTGCTTTATCGGGTTGATCAACAAAATCAATACCAAAATAATCACTCGCTTTTTTATAATTATTTTTCCACGTTAAATGAACTAAACCTCGACCACGATATTTATAACCATCCCCCTCTTCTGTATTTCCATTGTTCTTAGCCCTTTTTTTTAAGGATTCATTGCTTGCTAATACAGGATCATATTTATTAAAATATGCTTTTCCTAAACTGCCTGAACGTTCTTCCAGTGCGCAGAAAAAATCACTTCCCCACGTAGCTTCCCAACGGGCTGTCGCTAACATATAAGATACATGGTAAATATTTGGTTTGAATTTATCATACTTTTTGTAAAACAGATTTATTCTTTTAATGATCCCTCGAAGAGTATCTTTTGATTTTTGATTAAAGTCTGGAACGACATCCTTCTCATTTGCTTTAAAATTTTTATGTTCACTTTCGTATTTGGTAAGGAAACTTTTAACATCTATCAAATCTTTCCATGAAACAAAATTAAATAATGCTACCGGATGAATAAACCACGCCCTACCATCAGCGCTAAGCGTGGCTGGTGGAGCTGAGTCTGTTGGGGTGGTTGTGGTATTGGTTGTCTCGCCATTTTCTGGAGACGTGCCTTTGGGTTGATTCAACTTAGCTAAGCCTTTAGCGACATCATCCCACCATAACATTTTCTTAATTTTCTCTTTGGTTTTGTCCCAAACCATGACTTGTTGTTCTAATTTCTGCACTTGTGCATAAATTTTAATTTGTTCTTGGTTCAGCTTCTGCTTTGGATTACTTTTGTAGTCTTTTGGAAACGTTTCAATTTTTCTTCTTAGCGCTTCAATCCCTTTTTTTACTGACTTTTGTTTGCTTGTTTCTAGCGTGTTGATATAAGCATCAAGTTTTGCTTCATTTCCTTCATTTAAATAATCCAATACATTGCTAGCATTTTCTGTCATTTCACTATTTAACGTTTCCCATTTTGGCAATTTGCCTTCTGAATCAAGCTTGCCATACCATTCACTTTCATAATGGATTAACATGCGACTAAGTGCCGTGGCTAATACCGGCTTAGCAATAAGCCCTTTAAAACTGTCCGTTGTTATCATCGCATATTTTGGTGAGTTAGCACTGTATTGTTGGTCTAATAGTGTTAATGTCTCTTTTATTGTTGGCGTGTATTGTTCTAGTGATGCATTATCCTTATTTCTGCTTAAGGTTTTTTTAGCACTAAGGTAAATTTCTTTCAGACTGGCATTTTCTTTAATTTGCTTAAAATCAAACCAATCCCAGCAACTCACTTTCTTCACGCCTTCGCTTTTGGTTGATAGCCAACTTGACGATATAGTGGTATTTTTATCGTCAAGTACTTTTTCTATTTGTATCCATAACGTATCTTGCTCATCCACCGCTCGATTATTTCTTGTTTTAACCTTATTATCTCTCATATCAAGTAGTAGTGCTGTGCCAATATTATAATTGCTGCTCGTTAATTGGCTTGCTTGTAAGGGGTGTTTGCTCCATGCCGCTGTATTTGTAGCTAATTTAATTTCACCATTAGATTTTGCTTTTTTGGCTATCTCCTGCGTATTTTCAATCCATAATGTTTTTTTGTCTGTTGCAGAGGTTTTAATTTCTATTTGTAACCAGTTTATATTGGTTTCTTTACTTAGCACTTTTATTTTAGTGCCTTTAAGTGGTGTTCCAACGGTTGTGTCTGCTTGACTTGGTAGTGTCAATACTTTAACGCCTTTTGATATAGCTAATAGTGTTTTATCTTCATCGGCTAGTTTTCTCGCCTCTGCTTGAGTTTGGCTAATGTACTTTGGTAAGTCTTCACAGGTAAAACACTCAACATGTAAATTCGGTTGAAATTCGCTCCCTTTCATACCTTGTGCAAGCGGTAGGGTTTCTATATCAATATAATTCCCCTCTTTATCTTTTTTTTTATCAATCGCCTTATCTTGATTATGACCAATATGCCCAACTAAATCACCTGCTACAATTGGAAAAGGTTTATCTAATACCACAACCTCATTATATTTTTTACCTCTAATTATATTTTCAAGACAATCAAAATAAACGTATTTTTTCCCTGCTGGTAAAGGAATAGTGGGGTTTCCATCTCGAATCACTTCGATTAATTCAACAAAATTTTTCGGTTTTTTGGTACCGGATATTTTAATTTGAGTACCTTCAGGTAGCATGGAAATAATATTTTTTTTATTCTCATCCCTTATTCTTATCCCTCTGGATTTGGCGAAATTGCTATCTTTTCCAGTTATTTCAACTATCGGAACAGTGAGTGGTTTTTTAGTCTGATTGTAAATCCAACCGATAATTTTATTTCCCTTATAATCATAAGGTGTTAATTTAGGTATCGAACAATACCCTTCCACTAAAGACGAAACAGCATACCATTTATAATCTTGTTCATGTAAATCAAGATTTAAATTCACTTTGGTACCCGATTGTAATACAGCTAAAATATTAGTACTCTTTGAACTATCTGGTGTCTTTCGAATATTTACCCCTGTTACAAAATCTAATGCCTTATTACTTTTAACGCGATAAATATCGCGCTCCCAAAATGCTGGTACTGGTTCTTCTGGGTTATCATCGTAATATTGAGTATCAGCCAGATGCATATACAAACTGTAAAAATAAAGACGATGTCCCGGCTGTTTTTCTTTTTTAGATTCTGCTGCTTCCGTGGTTGACGCTTCATTTGATGGCGTTGAGGTATCTGTAGTTGGATTTGTAGTAGCACTAGATGTTTGAGCTGCCTTAGTCGTTGTTTCTGATGCTTGCGTTGTGTTGTTATTCGTTGGGGTATTGCTTTCTGCCTCAGCGACTTCTTCTATACGATCCATTTCCAATAGGTGTCTAACCAAAACAAAACCCGTTGAGAAAAAACTAACTTTTTCAACATAATCAACTTTTTGATAATGATCATTAACCCGATAAGCTATAACTTCACCATCAGCAATGCAATGCACTTTACGTACTTTTACATCACCTAATTCCTTAAGAACATTATGATCGAAATGAATTCCACCATGTACCTGTTTGTTTATACTAACAGGATAAAACCCTCTAGATGCCGACATTAATGCTGTATAATAAGCATTAGCGCTTACTTGTTGTTTTTCATTTACAATAACGGGATATTTCCATTTTTTAATTGGTGTTAGTGCCATTGTTTATACCTTTATCCTGAAAAATCGATATGTTCACTATTTATTAATCTTGTAAGCGCGATGTCAACATCACTTTTCAAGAAGCTATTTGTGTTATTTTCTATACTCGCCGCTCCCATCTTTTGCATGACATTACATTTAAAATAAACATTATCCTGTGTGCCCAGTTCAATGCCTTCTTCGCTGATTTTTATATATGAACCGCCACACATTAAGGTGATTTTTTCACTGGCGGTTATGATTAGTTCACCATCGACACTGTCAATTTTTATATCCTGCTTGGCGGCCATGTTGAGGTTGGCGTTTTGGGCTTGCACCACAATATCGCCTTGGTTGGCAAACAGTTTCATGCCTGATTTGTGGGCAAATAAGCCCATCGCTTCGCCCGATGAGAGGGTAAGGTTTTTTAAGGCGGCAATGTCAGTTTGGTTTTCACTGGTTAAAGTAACGCTGTTGCCGGTGGAGAGT
>NZ_LZHI01000007.1:0-1172 GCF_001690385.1 Gilliamella sp. Choc6-1 | reverse complement strand
AAAGTTTACCTTTACGCTCTGTTTTCCAGATGAGTTTAGTAAAGGGATAGTGGTTAGCTATCTAAAAAATAAAGAGATACTTAACCCTTATGATTTTAAAAACTTTTTAACTAGCAAAATGGCGGGTTATGTCACCTTGGTCAATCGTACAACCGTATTACAACGCAAAATTGACATGGTCAATCAACAAAAATCCCGCAACGACGAAGCGATTCACCAGTCGAATGAGAATAAACGAGAAGACAAAATCAAACAGCGTGAGATAAATCGCGAAATCGAAGCGATGAATCAAAGCGAAATGGAAAAAGCGAAAATTGAAGAAAAACTGTCAACGCATAAACAAGTAAAAATAACTCGTCAAAGTGCTAAAGCAGTTAAACTTAGCTATGGTGTCAATGCAATAATGGGCGTTATCAGCATGTTAAATATTCACGATAACCTAAAAGCGTGGGACACCGTTAAAGAAGGTGAAAGCCAAGATAAAAAAATGCACCAACTGGCGATTGACTTAGGCTCGTTAGCGTTATTAAGTGTTGATAGCGTGGCTTTATACCGTGACATCAAATTAAAAATGCAGCTAGTTAAAGCGATGCGCTCAACGGTTTCGGGCACATTAGTACCTGAAATTAAAGCCAGACTGATGTTAAATACCTTGATTTCTAAAACCGTAGCCAAAGCCTTTGCCGCTATAACTATTTTTGAAGCCTTAGGCGAGTTAAAAAGTGCCTTGGGGATGTGGAATATGGAGGATTCTTCATATTTCTATAAAAGACTATTTGGTTCTATTTTTATAGGGATTGGTACTGTATTATTACTTGCTAGTTCTTCTATGCTAATAGGTGGCGGTGTTATTTTATCACTAGTAGGTTTATATCTAATTGCTTATAGCAAAAAATACGATAATTTTACGCCTATCGATCACTGGTTAAACCGCTGTTATTTTGGGGTGCAAGAAGAGTTTGCCTATTTAGGGTATGGCGCTTATCACGAAGAGCAAGAGGCATTTGTGGGTTTTGGGCAGTCGGTAAATGACTATTTGGTTGCGATGTCGGGCATTGACACCTTTATGATCTTTAAAAAACCAAGTTCATTTAGTGGGATGAAGCTACATCACCGCCACCTCTATTTTTATTTAACATACCCGAATAATGCAACCATCGCCCACCTGCCGT
>NZ_LZHI01000006.1:0-1339 GCF_001690385.1 Gilliamella sp. Choc6-1 | reverse complement strand
ACACCATAAATAAGTAGGGCAAAGCTCACGCTAATACGAAAGTAAAAGACAATATTTTTTGTTTAGGTACATTCGAATATTTATATCTTTTTGAATTTAAATTAAAAATTGGTGTTTCTTGGTGGAACGATAGAAATTGGAAAAAGCCTACTTACGACTTATTAAAAATCAATAAGTTAAAAATCTTTAAAAATTTAAAAAATCTGGTAGAATTTGTTGGTCGCTATAACTGTAAATAAAACAGATAGCTACAATTAGAGTGTTCCCTGTATACACAGGGATAAACCGAGCAGAAGGTAATTACATTGTATGCGATGCGTGTGTTCCCTGTATACACAGGGATAAACCGTAAATGGCGAAGGTGATCCGCAATTCAGCGCAGTGTTCCCTGTATACACAGGGATAAACCGCAACAACACCAATCGTGCGCACTATTACCGACGTGTTCCCTGTATACACAGGGATAAACCGCGAGCTTGGTTGTAGTGAGGGTAATGTTAGAAGTGTTCCCTGTATACACAGGGATAAACCGACAGAAAAATACGAGATCGCTAAAGTCAAAATGTGTTCCCTGTATACACAGGGATAAACCGGAAAAAATGGTTTTACACGTGGTAATCCACAAGTGTTCCCTGTATACACAGGGATCCCCCCTTTATCTTAATGCGAAAACCCTAACCCCACTTAATTAATAAAATTTTAAGTGGGGCTTAAAAGCAGCAATCTAAAAAAACATGACTCACTAAGCTTATCTTAAATTTCAATAAATTAACTTCAATTAAATATTGCAAATTCTATAAAAACCGTGTAATTTTTATGCCCAATTTTAGTTATCATTATTGATTATTAAAATTACCGATAAAAATAGGTAAATACGACAAAACTAAATAAAAATAAGTAGCAAGGTAGTATAGTTAAGGATGTCTCGGTTGTTAGTATATCAAATGCCCACATTATGCAGCATGATATTCATTCATTTGCATTGGTTTATTCACAATAAATTTGATTATTGTCCCTTACGGTTTGGTTTTCTAATAAAAACAAAGCAATCACGCTATCAATGTAACAATCCTCAACGCCAGATTTATGGCTATCTATTCATGCCCCTTAAAACAACTAATCATTAATCCATTTAATGGGGTAAAACGCACTTATTAAATTGAATGCGAAGAATAATAAGGGAAAAAAATGGTAAAACATTTAGATAAAATCGTCGAACAAGCAGGACAAGCAGGGAAAGACTTGCTTAGCCAATTAACAAATAAAGTTAGCCATAACCGTTACACACTAACCATTGATGAACTCAGCACTCCTATATCGGTGTTAAACGTCAAAGGCG
>NZ_LZHI01000005.1:0-39366 GCF_001690385.1 Gilliamella sp. Choc6-1 | reverse complement strand
CATTGGCAGTCAGGTATCTGCAGGTCATGATGTGATGCTAAAAGCGAACCATGATGTCAACATCATTGGTCAAGAAAACACGATAAAAACAGAGACGAAAGAAAAAAGCAGCAGTGGCTCGGTGGGTGTGGGCTATAACTTTGGTGGAGAAAAAAATGGCTTTACCATCTCGGCCAGTGCTAGCCAAAGCAAATCCAGAGAAAAAGATAACGGTACCGATTGGACAGAAAGTGTGGTAGAGGCAGGCAACAAGCTCACCATCATCACCGGTAATGATGCCAACATTGTTGCAGGGCAAGTCAAAGGCAATAGGGTGGTGGCTGATATAGGTCATGACCTTAATATTGAATCGAAACAAGACAGCGATGAGTTCCACTCCAAAAGCACCTCAACCTCGGTAGGGGGAAGTTTTTCTTATGGAGGCTCAAGCAGTATTAATGCCTCGGCGAGCAAAACCAAAATGGACAGCAACTGGCAAAGTGTCACCGACCAATCGGGCATCTTTGCCGGCAGTGGTGGCTTTGACATTAAGGTAGGCAATAACACTGACTTAAAAGGTGCGGTGATAGCCTCAGAAGCGAAAGACAAGAGCCAAAACCGCCTTGACACCGGCACAATCAGCTTTAGTGATATCGAAAACAAAGCGGACTACCAAGTCAGTAGCAGCAGTGCAGGGGTAAGCTCTAGCGGCATGCCATCGATGCCAACCAGTCGCAACAAAAACGAAAGCGAGCATTCGACGACGCATTCAGCGGTATCGGAAGGAACGATAATTATCCGCAATAAGGATGCTCAAAAACAAGATATCAACGAATTAAGTCATGATACTGAGCAGGCGAATAACGAGCTCAAACACATTTTTAACAAACAAAAAGAGCAAGACATCATCGACCAAACGCAGTTAGTGAGTGAAATTGGTGGTGAAACGTTAACGATGCTTAATCATATTGACCGGATAAGAGCCGAATCCAAGGCAAAAGAAGCGGTAGAAAAAGAACAAGAAAAAGCCGCAGACAAAGGTATCGTGTTAACCGACAAGCAGCAACAAAAAATCTACGAAGACGCCTACAAAGAATCGATGAATCAAGGCATGACAGCGATGGGCAGTGACACGCGTCAAGGCATTGACATGGCGGTTAGTATCATCAACGGCTTAATCAGTGGCGACATGACAGGGGCAGCCGCAGGGGCACTTGCACCAAAAATTGCGACTATTATCAAACAACAGACCGAAGGAAACACCCTCGCCAACACCGTCAGCCATGCCATACTCGGTGCGGTGGTAGCCGAGCTGCAAGGCAACTCAGCTCTAGTGGGTGGCTTGGGTGCTGCTGCAAGTGAACGTGGTGCTGAAGTTATCATGGGTATTCTTTACCCAGGTAAAACAGTAGCGGAATTATCACAAGAAGAAAGACAACAAATCAGCGCCCTATCACAACTCGCCACAGGCCTTGCGATAGCCGCTAGCGGTGGTGATATTCAAGATATCAATACTGGCGTTGCTACAGGGAAAAATGCGGTTGAGAATAATGGTTTGGCTGCTATTACAGTCAAACCAATTCTTAAAGAATGTTTTAAAGAGCAAATATGTAAAAAGCAAATTTCTGATACAATAATTAACATAGCACGACTTAAGGGCATAGTGTTAACTGAATCAGAAATAAATACTAATACAATTGAAAAGTATATTGATTATCTAGATATCCCAACTGGTTTTATCGATTTAGCTATTCCAAATAATATTGGTAGTCCAGTAACAATTACAGCTGTAGATGTTCTTGTAAAAAATGGTTTAAGCAGCGAAGAAGCTAAAGAATTTTTAAGTGGTTTAACATTAGAACAAAAACACTTAATTAGTATTGCATCGTCTGATTTGATGGGAGACGAATTTTTTAAAGATGCAGTACTAAAAACTTATGAACGTTATTATAATGATTATCTAAAGAAAAAGGGGGGTAAGAAAAATACGGATAATACGTTAGCAGGAGTTGGAAGTAGTTCAGCAGGTGGGGCTTCTGGATTACCGCCTGATGATGATAATCATAAAGACAGAAAATTTAAGTCACCAAAACCAGGAGTGAGCGGTAAAGACGGTGCAAAAGACGTACCAGGTTGGGCCAAAGAATATCGTCCTTATGTAGGTGAAAATGGAAAGCAGTTTGCTAAACGTATAATGGATAAAAAATATGGTAAAGGGAATTATGATACAAAAACTAATACAGAATTTAGTAAAATTAAAAAATGGTGTGACAGAGCATTTATGGATCCTAAATAAAATATAAAGGTGAGAATATGCAAAAAGTATATTTTTTATATCACATTCGTTATGAAGATACGGATGATGAGGATGTTAAATTGATTGGTATTTATAGTAGTTATAAACAAGCTGAATTGGCTATAGAAAGACTGAAAAATAAACCAGGATTTATTGATTTTCCTGATGATTTCCAGATTTTTGATAGCGTTTTAAATCGTGATGGTTGGTGTGAAGGTTTTGGTTTTTGAATTCTAAAATATGCTATCAATTATACTGTTTTTTATAAAATACGGAGGTAAATATGCAAAAAGTCTATCTTTTATATCATATTCGAGATAAAGGTGCTGAAGATGAAGATACTAAAGAAATCGGTACTTATAGTAGCTATGAATTAGCTGAAGCAGCCAAGAATAGGATTAAAGACAAGCCTGGCTTTATTGATCATCCAAATGGATTCTATATTGATGAATATATTATTGATAAAGATTATTGGGCAGATGGTTTTAATGACTAGATTGTATTGACCTTATAAGTAAATTTGTGAACTATTTATCTGCTTATTAGAATACAAGGTGAAAATGTCAATATCGAAGCATTAGATGCTAAAACGACGTATAAAGAAGAGTATGAGCGCAAAAAATCAGGGCTTACTATTTCGATAACGGGCACGGTGAGTGATATTTACAACGCCAACCAAACCCGAGAGCAAGCGAAAAAGCAGACCAATGAAAAAACCAAAGCGCTGATGAATATTAAAGCGGGGTTACAAGCGGGTAATGCGGCGCTAGAGGGCGGCGCTAATTTACAAAATGGCACACCACAAGCCTCCATTGGGATTAATGTTAGTATTGGCAATGAAAAAACCGAGCGCACGGTAAACCAAGAGCAACACACTGTGGTAAGTAGTGGCATCTCAGCGGGGAATAACGTCAGCATTATTGCGACGGGCAATGGTCAAAAAGAGAGCGGCGATATCAATATCATTGGCAGTCAGGTATCTGCAGGTCATGATGTGATGCTAAAAGCGAACCATGATGTCAACATCATTGGTCAAGAAAACACGATAAAAACAGAGACGAAAGAAAAAAGCAGCAGTGGCTCGGTGGGTGTGGGCTATAACTTTGGTGGAGAAAAAAATGGCTTTACCATCTCGGCCAGTGCTAGCCAAAGCAAATCCAGAGAAAAAGATAACGGTACCGATTGGACAGAAAGTGTGGTAGAGGCAGGCAACAAGCTCACCATCATCACCGGTAATGATGCCAACATTGTTGCAGGGCAAGTCAAAGGCAATAGGGTGGTGGCTGATATAGGTCATGACCTTAATATTGAATCGAAACAAGACAGCGATGAGTTCCACTCCAAAAGCACCTCAACCTCGGTAGGGGGAAGTTTTTCTTATGGAGGCTCAAGCAGTATTAATGCCTCGGCGAGCAAAACCAAAATGGACAGCAACTGGCAAAGTGTCACCGACCAATCGGGCATCTTTGCCGGCAGTGGTGGCTTTGACATTAAGGTAGGCAATAACACTGACTTAAAAGGTGCGGTGATAGCCTCAGAAGCGAAAGACAAGAGCCAAAACCGCCTTGACACCGGCACAATCAGCTTTAGTGATATCGAAAACAAAGCGGAATTTGAGGTAGATAGCATTGGGATGGCAGGAAGCACCAGTCATACCGATGGTAATCCAAAACCGAATGGCGGGATGCCATCGATATATGAGCACGATGATAAAACCTCAAACATCACCCATTCGGCAATCAGTGAGGGGGAATTAATCATCCGTGACACGGACAAACAAATCCAAGATATAAATGAACTCAATCATGACACTGAGCAGGCACACCACAAACTCAACCCTATCTTTGATAAAGAAAAAGAACAAACCCGACAAGAAATTGTCACCGGCTTAAAAGATTTAGGCGCCGAGATTAAAGACCTAAAACAAGCCATGGATAAACAAAATAACCATGGCAATGAAAACAAAATGGGCAGTGACTTTAATAAAGGCATCGATTCTGCTATTGCCATTGTCACAGGCATGATGACTGGCGATATCGCCGGCGGCTTAGCCGGCGCCAGTGCCCCATGGTTGGCTGAGCAAATCAAAATACAGGCGGGCGATAATGAAGCCGCCCGTTTAATTGCCCACGCCATATTGGGTGCGGCCGTTGCCGAGCTACAAGGCAATTCAGGGTTAGCGGGGGGGGGCGCAGGGGCGCTTACGGGTGAAATTGCTGCGGATATCATTCGCAAACAGCTATACGGTGATAAAAGTGTTAACCAGCTAACCGAAGAAGAAAAACAAAACATCAGCGCCCTCGCCCAACTGGCCGCCGGACTTGCTACAGCCAGCGCTGGCGGTAGTATCAGTGAGGTCAGCGCTGCAGTCAGCAGCAGTAAGAATGCGGTTGAGAATAACTTATTAAGTAATAAACGTGGCGTTGAAAAACTTGATAAAGAGAGTAAAAAGCTTTATGAAAAAATCAAAGATATTGTCGGTTATGATGAAGTAGATAAATTGCAGCAGCAATATAACGATTGTAAAACAGAGGAGTGTAAGGCGAATGTTTATAATCAGTATATGCAAAAAGAACAAGAAGCAGGACAAAGATTAGTTGATTTATATAAAACAGGTAAGCTATCAGAGGATGAATATTACCAGTTAGTTACATGGTATTCTGACACAATGCTTGAAGGAATAAAGCAAAGCCAGATTGACAATAGTAAAAATCATTCATTTGGTGATTGGGATATTAATGATGCGTCAGCGTGGGATTGGACAGCATCAAACGTTATTAACAATCCTTATTTAAATGAGATAAGGAGTTTAATTTTACTTGATAAATGGCGTTCTGAAGGTTTATCTGAATCAGAGATACAAGAAAGATTTATTAAGAACGGAATTCTCGATTCGTTTGGTTCAGGACCTGAAGTCAATAAAATTATTCATCAGGTTCGTAATGGTGGTTTAAGTTTAGAGGATGGGTTAAAATTAGCCTCGGCTGCAGCGTTTGGTAAATTTACTAATGATGCAAGTAAAGGGAAGATACCGGCTGGAAAGGGGACGAATGTAAAAATATCGCCTGAAAATCAGAAATACGTCGATATTCTATCACCTGAAGCTAAGCAGCATATATTATATGGGGATGGTCCAACAAGTGGAGGGCACATGTATCCAGGAAATCCTGGTAAAACAACTTTCCCTAAAGATTGGTCTGCAGACAAAATTGTCCATGAAATAGGGGATATTGCGACATCACCTAATACACAATGGTATGCACAGAGTGGAACTGGCGGTCTTTATACTAAAGCAGGAAATCCTGCAAGATGGGCTGCATACGAAATTAGAGATGGAGTGCGTATTAGAGTTATTTATGAACCAGCAAATGGAAAAATAATAACGGCGTTTCCTGACAAGGCGCCAGTTCCTTCTCATTATAAACCAATTAAGTAAAAAGTTATAAAGGTTAAATAATTATGTTAGTTAACAATTGTATAAAAGAATTTGGTAATTTATTAAAAGATAGGATAGATCCTGAGTTAATAGATTATGCTTTGGATTATATTAATCATTCCGAAAATGTTTTGGCTTTTGAAACATTGTGTGATCATATTGCAGATTTTGATGTAAAAATTAGTGAAGACGAATATAATAAAGTACTTCATATTGTAGATTTACTCGGTTTGGATTTAGATAATAGATTTTTATATATAAATCCCAATAAATAATTTGTTATTTCCCGCCTTAACCAGCGGGGGATCTTTTATTATTTTTTAGTTCTGCATCGCAAGTTCAACCACCAACTTGCCCTGTTCAATCTTAATGATAACAGGGCAGCCCACATAAAAACCAAATTGCTCAAGCCAGCGTCCTTTAATGGTCAGTTGTGGTCGTGGGTTAGGTTTTATGCCTTGTGGCACATAACCGACGGTATAAAATCACTCAGTGGGTTGTAGTGCCGGTGCTTTGTCTGTGGTTAATTTTAGCTTAGAATGTGTCTTAGCCATAGTTAACTCCAGTATAGTTAGTTGTGGTTAGCAGGTTAGCGGTGCGTCAACACTGTTAGCCTGCGCTGATTAATTTTGCTGTTTTTTTTATTATCTACTCATCCTTCTTCTTAGCCAGCCTTGCTGAGTCCCAGCGGCGGCTTTGATACTTGATAATCATCCCTTCCAGAACTTCTTTAATGATGTTCTGCTCGTCTTCGGGGAGTTGGCTAATCGCCTCAAACTGTAACGAAAGTTCATTCTCTGGCACACGTTCATGTTCATCAAATAATAAAAAATCGGTGCTGACGTTCAATGTCTTAGCAATTTTAGTTAAGGCATCAACAGAAGGCATAGCCTGACCTGTCTCGTACTTCTTCCAGCTATTAGGGTGGAGTCCAATCACCTCAGCGATAGCCTGCTGTGAGAGACCACGCTCTTTGCGTAATGTAATTAATCGTTGTGACAGTGACATAGGTAAGTACCATAAAAGTGATTTATTCATAAGCCAGCGCTGGCGGTAGTATCAGTGAGGTTAGTGCTGCAGTCAGCAGCAGTAAGAATGCGGTTGAGAATAATGGATTAAGTTGGGGTGATGGTGGATTAGGTGGTGATTTTATTGGTCTTTCACCTGAAACAGGAGCCAATTATGAAGGTATCCTCCATGCCTCAGCAGCAGGTTATTTAACTCAAGAAGAAACAGACGAAGCATTAAAAAGGCTCATAACAGGTAAAGATATGCCTAATGGTAGCGATTATGTTGAACTCTGGATGCGAGCCCCAGAGCAAATAGGTGCATTTTTACCAGGACCAATTAGTGCCGCTATGGCGGCACTTGCTATGGCTGATAAGTCTTTAACCGACACTGACAAAGCTGATTTGATTTCAGTATTAAATAAAGCTACAGGTGATTATTTATCTGGTGCAAATACTGAATCTTTATTAGAATTAAATACTGCTTTAAGTCGATTTGGTGCCAAAAGTACAAATAAACAATTCCAACAGTTTATAAAAGAAAAAGTTGAGAATAATGTAGCAACATCTCAAAAAGGCAATAAATCAAGCCAGTTTGGCGAGCATGCCAAAAATGAAAATCAACTTACTGAAAATTGGAATAATACTAATCAAGCTCATAATGTGGCTAACTCATCAAAATTAAAAGATAATTTAACAAACGAGAATTTAAACACTATAGCTAAACAAGATCCAAGATTATCTGCTGTGGTAAAAGGGGGGAATGGAAAGTTAAATTATAGTGTAGGTACTGGTACGTCAGCTGAAGCAAATAAATTAGGAATGATATGGGTTGGTGATGGAGCTAAGCAAACATCTAATGGTGGATGGATTAGCGCTGATGGGACGAGAGGATATCGGCCTCCATCCAGTAAACCTGATAGCCCTTATGCTGAAACAGGTGTTCAAGCTAATTTTGAAACATATAAATTTGGTATTGATGGTAAGAGAATAAAAGTAGGTAATGGGCATTTAAATATTAAGGACTAAAAATGAAAGTATCATTAAAATCGGTGGGTTCTATAGACTATGACCCAACTATATATTTTCCTGAAGAAGAAAATCTTTTTGGAATAACGTTAACTTTGTCTATAGGTCCAGATAATGAAATTGGTAGTGAATATTTTGAACTGTTTGTATGTACACCTGAATGGTTGTGTAAACATCAATGGTTACCAACGTTAATTCGCCATATGTTAATAGTTAGAAAATATGATTTTGACGAAATAAAAAATACAATAAATAAGTGTATTGAGAGGTGTACTTGTGATACTTGGCTGGAAACAGCCCAAAAACTTTCAAGGTATTTTGCTTGGGAATATGAAGATTATAACCCCTAGTAGTCACATTGTTAATCCGATTGTTACCGAGGTTAAAACAGAAAAACATCTAGATAATTCACTTGAAGATATCATCAACGATGGTAAAGAAAAAGGCAATATCAATATTTCAACCGAACACCCATTGGATGATTTGCCAATCACAAACCCTATCATTCAATCCGATAACGTTGAAAAACCAAACACATCAATTATTGACACCAATCAAAAAGTGACCAGCAAAGATAGTCAGCATTATGCTGATTCAATCACCTTTGTTGAGCCTAATTTGACCTTACCGCAAAATAGCTTATCAATCATTAACAAAGACCCGAAGAGCAATTATCTCGTCGAAACCGACAGCCGTTTTACCAATCGCAGAAAATGGTTAAGTTCTGATTACATGCTCAACCGCTTGCGGGTTGATCCAAATAACATCCAAAAACGGTTAGGTGATGGTTATTATGAGCAACAGCTTATCCGAGAGCAAATAACTGCCTTAACGGGTCATCGTTATATTGGCGATTACACCAGTGACTTGGAGCAATATAAAGCACTGATGAATGCAGGAGTCGAATTTGCTAAGCAGTACGGATTATCGATAGGTACCTCGCTATCTGCGGAACAAATGAAAGCCTTAACCAGTGATATTGTTTGGCTGGAAAGTAAAACGGTCATGGTTGATGGACAACCGGTATCGGTATTGGTGCCACAAGTTTACCTTGTTAACCGCCCGCAATTAACAACGGACGGAGCATTATTATCGGGTAAAAGTGTCACAGTAATAGCAAAAGATGACATTGAATCCTCGGGGGCGATATTAGGTAAAAAACGGGTAGCGCTATTAGGGGATAATGTCAATAACCAAGGTCTGATTGATGCGGGCGCCATCATTATTCAAGCGAAAGATAGCATCAACAGCAGCGGCAGATTAAATGCGGATAAATTGGCATATTTACAAGCCAATAACGACATCAACTTAAATAGCACCACCTCAACCACCGAAACGCATTACGGTGCGAGCAAAAGTAAAAACACCGTGATTGACCAAATTTCAAGTATCAACGTCAATGATGGTGATATTTCCTTAAAAGCAGGACATGACATCAACTTAGGCGCGGCCTTGTTGGTCAATGGCGGTGAAGAGGGCGTCACTAACGTCATTGCCGGGAACGATATCAATTTATCGACCTTAAAAACGCAAAGCTATCAAGACACAATATGGAATAAAAATCACACCCGCAAGGTTGATATTGAAGAAACGGTGGGCAGTGAAATTTTAACCCATGGCGACCTAAACTTAATTGCGGGACATGATATTTTAGCGAAATCGGCAGAGCTATCGAGCGATAAGCGCGTAAACCTATTAGCCGAACATGATATTGATATTGGCAGTGAGCAAGAACGTTTACAGTTAACCGAGCATCACAAAACCAAAACGAAAGGGTTGCTTAATAAGGGGTCAATTACTGAAGATATAGCGGTCGACAATATCACCCAAAAAGGCAGCGGGATTTATGGTGATAGTGTGAACATCAAAGCGGGGAATGACTTAACGGTGACCGGTAGCCAAGTCATTGGTACGCATGATGTGCGTCTTGAAGCTGGGAAAGATATCACCATTAATACCGCAGAAGAATCGTATTACCAAAAACACGAAAACAAAACTAAAAAATCTGGGTTTTCAAGCAGCGGGGCAACCATCAGTTACAACAAACAATCGAGTAAAGCAACCTCCACGGTCAATGAAGTTAACCACTCTAATGCCGCAAGCATCGTTGGCACCTCGGGGGGTAATGTAATTATTTCTGCCGGTAAAAAAGTGACCATTGAAGGCAGTGATATCATTGCAGGGCGAGCACAAGGTGATACGCAGCGAGCCACGGGACACATTGATATCACGGGTGAAGATATTGCCATTATTCCAAGTAAAGACACCCTTAATATACAAAACAGTTATCAATCCAAATCCTCAGGGATTGGAATATCAATAAGTAACCCGTTGATAGACAGTGTACGTAATATTCATGACATTTTTCAGTCTCATGGTAGTAAGGTCGATAAACACAAAAAATTATTTGAAAGTGAACTCCCGGCTTTTGGGGCAGACATAGCTAACCCAACCCAGCTACCTATTACGCTTAATCATTCAAGCAGTAAACAAAAATCCAGCCTCTACGGTGAATATCAAAATGGCAGCAGCTTAACCGCTGCGGGTAACATTCAACTGCATGCCACTAAAAGTCAAGCTCGTGATGCTCAAGGCAATTTAACGCATGGCGATGTAATGATAAGTGGTGCACAGTTAGCCGCCGGTGAAAATATCATTATTGAAGCCAATCGTGATGTCAATATTACCACCTCAACCGATAAGCAAAACGAGCACAATAAATCCAGCAGTAAACAGACCAATATCACCTTAGGGGTACCTACTGCTGGCTCAAGTATTCGCTTTATTAATGGCAGCCCAAATCATGGAGTGGGCATGTTACCGTATGGTGACCAACGTAACGGTGAACAACATCATGCCGATGCCACAGCGCAAAATCCATCTTCATTAACGGCGAATAATATTTACATTAACAGTAAAGAAGGTCATGTTAATATCACCAGTAGCCAAATTGCTGCGGAAAAAGACATCAACATTAAAGCCAATAAAGGCAATATTACCGTCAATACAAGTAAAGATGCGTCTCGTATTGAAGAAAAAGGCTATCATAAACAAATCGGTGAACTCGGTGGTGACGGCTACAGTGGTACTGTGGGCTGGCAAGAATCCCGCTATAAAAATTTGGAAAACAAGTCCACCCAAAGTAATATTCGCAGTGAGATTACCAGTGCTAAGGGTAATGTCAATTTGTGGGCCGGTGAGGATATTCGTCTGTCTGGTACCGATATTACCGCCGATAAATCGGTGAACTTAACGAAAAATTGAATACCATTGGCGTGGCTCAATACATCCATAACCATTCCATTGCCATTGAATCTCATATTTATTTAGCCATAACCACATTGTAAATCAATAATGTCAATGACCATATTGTCACCGAGATACAAAAAACCAATGAACTACCTGAAATTTAGGAATATTTTCAAGAACAAAACGGTAAACATTAACCAATTCAACAATCATCCACAAGCAGCCATTACCCCAAATGGAGAGCTTCAATATCTTGCAAATTATAAGCAAATCTAGTTTAAAACGCTTTTATTTTCTAAGATCATCAGATAGGTGAATAATATTTATTTCTGTATGCTGAATAAATTGGGCTTTATATTAAAATAAGATAAAATGAGCTTTATAGTAATCATAGGAAAAATTATTTATGGTTGAACAAAAAAAAGAGGGATTTTTCTCTCGTTTAAAAAAAGGACTTTTTAAAACAAAGCAAAATATTGGTTCGGGCTTCCTTAGTTTATTTAGGGGAAAAAAAATTGATGATGCCTTATTTGAAGCACTTGAAGAAAAATTACTTATAGCTGATGTTGGTTTTGATACAACACAGAAGATTATTGATACTTTAACGAAACATGCTTCAAGAAATGAACTAAAAGATGCAGATGTATTACACGCACTTCTAAAACAAGAAATGAAATCTATTTTAGAGAGTGTAGATAAATCACTTAATATAGAAACTCATAAACCATTTGTAATATTAATGGTTGGTGTTAATGGCGTTGGTAAAACAACTACAATTGGTAAATTAGCCCATCAATTTCAACAACAAGGTAAATCCGTTATGCTTGCAGCTGGTGATACATTCCGTGCTGCTGCTGTTGAGCAACTACAGGTTTGGGGCGAACGCAATCATATTCCTGTAATTGCACAGCATACTAATGCTGATTCAGCTTCTGTTATTTTTGATGCCATACAAGCGGCAAAAGCCAAGAAAATCGATGTATTAATAGCCGATACGGCAGGAAGATTACAAAACAAATCACATTTAATGGATGAATTAAAAAAAATTGTTCGTGTTATTAAAAAACAAGATGAAACGGCACCACATGAAATTATGTTAACTATCGATGCTGGTACTGGTCAAAATGCGATTAGCCAAACTAAATTATTTAACGAGGCTGTTGGTGTAACAGGAATGACATTAACGAAATTAGATGGTACAGCTAAAGGTGGGATTATTTTTAGTATTGCTGATCAGTTCAATATTCCTATTCGATATATCGGTGTCGGCGAAAAAATCGACGATTTAAGACCTTTTGTCACTGATGATTTTATTAACGCACTATTTGATGAAACTGATGAATAGAGACAAGTTATGATTCAATTTCAACATGTTAGCAAAGTTTATTCTGGTGGAAAACCTGCATTGCAAAACATAAACTTTACATTAGCATCAGGTGAAATGGCATTTTTAACTGGGCATTCTGGTGCAGGTAAAAGCACCTTAATGAGGCTTATTTGTGGTCTAGAAAGAGCCAATGATGGTAAAGTATTGCTGAATAACATTGATATTTCAACGTTACGAAAGCAAGATATGCCCTTTTTACGTCGAAAAATAGGTATGATTTTTCAAGATCACCAACTTCTTATGGATCACACTGTCTATGACAATGTTGCTATTCCATTAATTATTTTAGGTAAACCAATAGAAGAAATTCGCCGACGAGTCTCAGCTGCGCTTGATAAAGTTGGATTAATTGGCAAAATGAAATTTTATCCTATTCAGTTATCTGGTGGTGAGCAGCAACGAGTTGGTATAGCTCGTGCCATTGTTAATCGCCCTACTGTATTACTTGCTGATGAACCGACGGGTAATTTAGATGACAAACTTTCTAAAGATATTTTAAAATTGTTTGAAGAATTTAATCATGCAGGTGTTACGGTATTAATGGCAACTCATAATTTAGGGCTTATTCGTCGTAAACATCACCGCATATTACACTTAAATCAAGGACGTTTAAAGGAATAACATTGATGATAAATGCTAATGCTAAATCAGCTAAATCAAAAGTAAAAAATAGCTTTTTGGGTCGCTGGAAGAGGCAAATTGGATATGCTTGGTATAATGTTTTTAATGATTTAAGGTTGAATATATTTGCCTCATTGTTGACTACGTTAGTTATTGCGATTTCAATCACCTTACCTACTATTGGCTATCTATTATGGAAAAATGCTAATCAAGCTGCACATCAGTGGTATCCAACTCCAAATTTGACCGCATATCTAAATAAATCATTGACTTTAGAGCAAACTACAATATTACTTAACAAGCTTAGAGCCTATCCAGAAGTCGATAAAATAAATTATCTATCAAAAGAAGAAGCTAAAGAAGAGTTCATTACATGGTCTGGATTTAGCAGCGCTTTAGAACTATTAGAAGAAAACCCATTACCCGCAGTTGTAATTATCATTCCTAAAGAGGAAGTTAAAAAGACCATAGAGCTACATAAATTGCAAACTGAATTACTTCATATTGATGGTATTGATGATATTAAATTAGATGATAGTTGGTTCACTCGATTAACTGCACTGACAAATATGGTTAAATCCGTTGCTATTACTATTTCGATATTTATGATCATAGCGGTATCACTAGTTATTGGCAACAGTATACGCTTAAATATATATGCCCGAAAACAAACAATAATAGTTATGCAATTAATAGGCGCTACAGCAGGTTTCATTTTACGCCCTTTCCTGTATAGTGGTGCTTTTATTGGGTTGATGGGCGCTTTAGTTTCAATAGCATTATCGCAACTATTTATTTTTCATATAGAATCTATTATATTGAACTTTTCCGATGAGTTTGGAACAAAATTTGCTATTGAAGGCTTATCATGGGAAGAAGGTGTACTAATTGTATTGTTAACCATAATTATTGGATGGTTTTCATCATTTATTGCAACTAAGAAATATTTAAAATTTCAGAAAATAGATTAGACATACTATTTTCAACTGTTCAAAATAAAAACCGTTTTTAGAACTATATGTAGTTAGACTTTTTATGAAAATTTTATTAATTTTAACTATCAAATGTGAACTTAATCACATGTTAAATGTCTAACCATATAAGATAAAATTATTAAAAGTTTTAGATTGTTGTACATAGATGATTGATACAACAAATTAGTTTAATCAAAGGGGGTATTAAATGAGTACTGATTTAAAAATGCATGTAGGTGCTTTAATCCCACAAGGAAACATTGAGTCATATCTTCGTATGATTAATACTTATCCGATGCTAACCGTTGAAGAAGAAAAATCATTAGGTGAAAGACTCTATTATAATGATGATGTTGATGCTGCAAGACAATTAATTTTGTCTCATTTACGTTTTGTTGCACACATTGCTAGAGGCTATTCTGGCTATGGTCTACCACAAGCAGACTTAATACAAGAAGGTAATATTGGCTTAATGAAAGCTGTGCGCCGTTTTAATCCAGAAATGGGAGTTCGCCTTGTATCATTTGCGGTACACTGGATAAAAGCTGAAATTCATGAGTATGTATTAAAAAATTGGCGTATTGTTAAAGTAGCGACAACTAAAGCTCAAAGAAAATTATTCTTTAACTTAAGAAAAAACAAACAACGTTTAGGTTGGTTTAGTAATGCTGAAGTGGATATGGTGGCTAATGAGTTAGGTGTAAGCCGTAAAGATGTACTTGAAATGGAATCACGCATGTCAGCGCAAGACATGTCGTTTGATATTGATAGTGATGACGATGATAACTCAATTGTTGCACCGGCGTTATACTTAGAAGATAGTAACTCTGATTTTTCAAAATCAATTGAAAATGACAACTGGGAAAATGATGCAACAGATAAACTACATGACGCACTATCACAATTAGACGAACGCAGCCAAGATATTATTAAGGCACGTTGGTTAGATTCTGATGATAGCAAATCAACATTGCAAGTATTAGCTGATAAATACAGTGTTTCAGCAGAGCGTATTCGCCAACTTGAAAAAAATGCAATGAAAAAGTTAAGAGTTGCTATTGAAGCATAATTTTTTATTAATATTAAATTTCCTAAGCCTTACTTTTAAAAAAGTGAGGCTTTTTTATAATCTAAATAAATTAAACAGGTGAATTTGTGTGTTAGTTTTATAGAGGATTTAACATGTTAAAAAATTCACAGCAGGTATTTAGTCTCTTTTTATCTTTTTCCTTGTAATAAAAACGACAAAAAGAATGCTATAACCATATCTACTGGTTCAATCGAATATGATAAATATCTACCGCTAATAAATAAATTACAAGCACAATCCAAAGTTTCAACTGATTCTGAAAAAATTTAGAGCTATTATCGAGATCTTCAAAGAACGGCTACGAGAAGCACCTAGAGTCGACCAAAAGAAAATGCAACTTAGCTTATATAGCTTTACGAGCTGCAACTCGTTAATTCATCAAATATATTACTTAAGAATTGATTTAATAGGATCTTAATGTGCCAATTATAAAAATTTTAAATTAGCAACACTCAAGGCAATCTGCAAACATCTAGATTGCCAACCGGGTGATATACTAGAATAGAATATACGAATGAAGAATAACTTATTAACTTATTGCAAGTAATGCTGCCTCTTGCGCGTGAATTAAGGCTGTGTCAAAAAAAGGTATATTACGATCGGATTGAGAGATTAATAACCCAATTTCCGTACAGTCTAAAATAACACCTTCTGCGCCATTTTTAACGAGTTTATCAATAATATTAAGACAGGCTTGCTTAGAATCAGGCTGAATAATACCTTTGCAAAGTTCATTATAAATGATCTCATTAATAATATTTCTGTCTTGAGATTCTGGAATAAGCACATTTAAATTTTTATCGATCAGTTTAGATTTATAAAAGTCCTGCTCCATTGTATATTTAGTACCTAACAAAGCGACCGATTTAATATTTTGTGCTAGTAAATGTTTAGCTGTCACATCGGCAATATGAATAATTGGAATATTAATTGCTTTTTGGATTTGATCTGCAACGTTATGCATAGTATTGGTACAAATAACAAGAAAATCTGCACCAGCTAATTCAACTCTTTTAGCCGCATCAATTAAAATTTCTGCGCTTTTGTTCCACTCATTATTGGTTTGGCAACTTTCAATCTCTTGAAAATCAACGCTATATAAAATTATCTTTGCTGAATGCAGGCCACCTAATGATTTGGCAATAGTTTTCATTTTTCATATATCTATATAAAATTTATTTATTTTTTGTTAACTCGTTTTACTAAATAGTAGAATAGCTATGTTATAAACTCTATATAAAAAATAATGTAGTTATAAATACGGCCTTTAAGGTAACAATCTCAAATGAAGAAAAGAAAAACACAGTTATGGCTTGCATTGATTATTTATTTCATACTTTCCTTGCCCTGCTTTGCCGATCCCAAAGTGGTTCATGTTTTAGTGGCACTTTGTGATAACAAATATCAAAAGATAGCACCTGTTCCAAAGGCGATAGGTAACGGTCAAGATCCCAAAAACAACCTTTATTGGGGGGCGGCTTATGGCTTTAAAACCTATTTTACTAAGCAAAAAGAGTGGCAAGTTGTACAAATTAATCAACCAAAGTCAGGAAAAATATTAGAAGAAATAATTTACAAACACCAAGACAAAGATATTTATCTAATTGCACAGGCGTATAATGGCAAATATATTAATGATACGGTTGATGATTTTATTGATTATTCAGCGGGCAAAAAGGCAATGCCGTTTAAATTAGCTAATAAAACGGTGATGGCAGGGGGAAGTGCAGATCTGGTTGTCTATATTGGTCATGATTCACTAATGGAATGGTCATGGAAAAAATATTTACCCGATAGCTGGCGCTGGGAAACGTTATCAAAAGAACAACAAGAAAAACAAAAATCACGTTATGCCGCAGTATTTGCTTGCAAAAGCCAACAATATTTTACACCACCACTATCGCGCCTAGGTATTACTCCCCTTATTTTGACTTTGCACCGTATGGCACCAGAAGCTTATAATGTGCACGCAATGATTAACAGTTGGTTAAATGGTGAATCAAAGGCTGATATTCGATTAAAAGTGGCAAGCACCTACAGTCAATATCAAAAACTCAGCAAGCCTGCTTTGCATATTTTTACCACAGAATACAGCCAATAACTGGCTAATATTTTGTTTTCAATAACCTTAGTTAAATTGTAAAGGTGTAATGAATTATGACAATACCAAAAATAGTTATTCTAACCGGTGCTGGTATTTCGGCCGAATCGGGTTTATCAACCTTTCGTGCCCAAAATGGATTATGGGAAGGTTATGATGTTAATGACGTGGCAACTTACGAAGGCTATATACGAAACCCAACAGCGGTACATGATTTTTATAATATGTTACGCCGTAAATTACAAAATCCAAACGTAAAACCTAACGCAGCTCACTTTGCACTGGCTGAATTAGAACAGAAATTAGGCAGTGAGCACGTTTTAATTATAACACAAAATGTGGATAACTTACATGAACAAGCTGGTTCTAAAAATATTATTCACATGCATGGTGAATTATTAAAAGTGCGTAATGAAAAAACAGGACAAATAATTGATTGCTTTAACGATGTAAATTATCAACAAAACAAATTCATTCGCCCACATATAGTCTGGTTTGGTGAAATTCCGCTACAAATGGAACAAATTTATGATGCGCTTTCACAAGTTGATTATTTTATATCCATTGGCACATCAGGCAATGTCTATCCTGCTGCTGGGTTTGTACAAATTGCTAACCAAATGAGTGCTAAAACTATTGAGCTTAATTTAGAACCAAGCTTAGATCAAAGCCTTTTTCAAACTAAAATTTATGGCGTTGCAAGTAAAATAGTACCGAATTTTTTAGCAACATTAATTTAATTTTTAGTTTTTTTTATCTGATTCAAATATTGTTTACCACCAAGGTTATTTATTTGCATGCGAATCCATTGAGCCTTTTTTTGTATATTGACTGAAGGTTTGGCTGGATTCCATTTCCTCGGATTAGGAAGTGTTGCTGCAAGCAAGCTCGCTTGAGTAGGAGTTAATTGCTTAGCATTCACATTAAAATAGTGATACGAAGCAGCTTCAATACCAAATATACCATCTCCCCATTCAACACTGTTTAAGTAGATTTCCAAGATACGTTGTTTTGGCCAAATAAGCTCAATCCACAGTGTGAGCCAAGTTTCAATTCCTTTACGTATCCAACTACGAGATGACCATAAAAAAATATTTTTAGCTACTTGTTGGGTAATGGTGCTCGCACCTCGGATTTTTTTCTGTTTTTGATTATAGATAAGTGCTAGATTGATGGCATTAAAATCAAATCCCCAATGATTAGGAAAGTTTTGATCTTCTGATGCAATAACGGCTAATTTGATATTATCAGATATCTCATCCCAACTTTTCCAAATTCGCTGTTGCTTAACCTCCCAATTACTTATTTTTCTTTGTATCATTATCATTGAACTCAATGGATCAACCCAACGCATTACTACAATCAAAACAACAGATAATAGCATAAATCCAATTACCGTTTTTTTTGCAAAATTTAAAATCTTTTTAAATAATAAAGTCATGTAAACAGCATAAATTAAGAGTTGATATTAAAAATATAACATACAATTAAGCTATTTTTAGCTTATCCCTTTGATAGCAAAGAAAAATAGCTGTATTAAAAAATTGAAAGTAACTTACCTTAATTTTTTTTGCAAAATCAAGAAAAAATTAAATTATAATATTTTATATTTTATTAAATTAATTTTTTATTTGCTGAACATAAAACAGGCTTAAACATCTTTCTTTGTCAGATAAATTAAACGCAAAATGTCTTTAATATAGTTAGGATTAATGACGTTATTAAAAATCTCAATTAAGATATAAAAAGTTCTTTAAAAACTCTACAACTTTAATTGGCTGATTCAGATCAAGTTCTTTAATGGAAGAATTTAATGGTTCGTCACATGCAATAGCTATCGTAAACTGATCCATATAAAGTGGCTTTTGAATTGTGCTTCTATGGCAGATAATTTTGGGTATATTTTCTTCTTTAAATCCTTCCACTAATATAATATCAACATTAGTAAACTGATTAATCAGCATTTGTAAATCGGTTGGATTATTGGGTGTCTCTTCAATTAATGCATAACGATTATCACATGCAATAATTGTTTGTGATGCCCCTGCTTTACGCAGTTCATAGCTATCTTTACCCGGAATATCTACTTCAATATTGTGGTGAGCATGCTTTAATATACCAACTTTGAAACCTTGTTTAATCAATAATGGGATGATTTTCTTTAGTAATGTTGTCTTACCGCTACCACTGTAACCACTAATTCCAATAATTTTTCTATTGTTCATAAACGCTCTGCCTTAACATGTTATATTGTAGTAAAATTGATATTACATTATTTTATACAAAATGGTTTGAATAAAGGTAATGATATGTATGATTTTTTGAATGATTATAACCAAACTGTGCATCCAGATTTACTTAAAGGCTTTATTGATATTACTCATAAAAAATTAAGTGGCTATGGGTTAGATTATTACTGTGAACAAGCAAAAGATAATATAAAAAAAACATTAAAATCACCTTATGCAGACATTCATTTTATGCATGGTGGAACTATTACTAATTTAACGGTAATTTCTCATATTTTAAGACCCTATCAAGCTGTAATTTCAACTGAAAGTGGACATATTAATGTGCACGAGGCAGGTGCAATCGAGGCAACAGGGCATAAAGTACTTACTGTAAAAACAGAAGATGGAAAATTAACACCTGAATTAATTAAGCCAATTTTAAAACACCATAGTGATGAGCATATGGTACAACCTAAGTTAATTTATATCTCAAATACGACAGAACTTGGCACAATTTATAGCAAACAAGAACTCAAAAAGTTATATCAGTTTTGTCAAAATAACCATCTCTATCTTTATTTAGATGGAGCACGGTTAGCAATGGCATTAGCGTCAAAGGATAACGATATAACCTTTCCTGATTTAGCTAAATATACAGATGTATTTTATATAGGCGGTACTAAAGTAGGGGCTTTTGCTGGTGAAGCGCTGGTATTTAATAACCTGTCGATTAATCAAGGCTTCCGATTTAGTATGAAACAAAAAGGAGCAATTCTTGCTAAAAGTTGGATTGTTGGTGTACAAATGAATACCCTGATGCAAAATAATCTATATATTAAACTTGGCAAACAAAGTAATGACATGGCCGATAAGCTAAAAACACTATTTGAAAATGCAGGTTTGACTTTTAAAGCTAAACCACAAACTAACCAGTTGTTTGTCAATTTTCCTAATAAAGTTGCGAAAAAAATCTTGGATTATTACTCAGTCGATAATCTTGGGCAAACAGACAATAAACATATTTGTTTAAGATTTTGTACTTCATGGGCAACCCAAGATGCAGAAATAGATAATTTTGCTAAGCAGATGAAAAAATGGATTAAATAAAATTGTAATATTTAATCTATTAACTTATCAATACGTCTATTTGATTTACCTTTTCAAGCATTTGTGGCGTATTGATATTGATAAAACAAGTAGAATTATCACTAAAATCAACCGCAATAGCATTGATTTCTTCTAGAAACAACATTAGTTTACGCTCACCTTTTTCTAAGAAAGCTTTAAGCGGGGCTAATACTACTTTATGAATCAATAAAATGGTTGGGTGGTTATATTCATTATCAAATGGATAAATAGCTTTATGAGTATCTATATGTTTTCCTAAACGTAGGATTAAATCATT
The DNA here is from genome assembly GCF_001690385.1 of Gilliamella sp. Choc6-1. Classification (NCBI taxonomy): domain Bacteria; kingdom Pseudomonadati; phylum Pseudomonadota; class Gammaproteobacteria; order Orbales; family Orbaceae; genus Gilliamella; species Gilliamella sp. Choc6-1. The sequence goes on along the minus strand of NZ_LZHI01000005.1, from coordinate 18,561 downwards.
GGGTAAATAAGGGGTATCACAACTAACAAATAAATTCCAATCAGTTGTACTATGCAATAACCCACTATAGATACCTGCGAGTGGCCCTAAATTACCCGATAAATCATCAGAAAATATAGGATAACCAGCAAGTTGGTATTGTGTAAAATGTCGATTACAGTTAATCATAATCAAATCAACTTGAGGTTTTATACGGTCAATTACGTGCTGATAAAGTGGTTTTCCCTTTAATAACAATAAGCCTTTATCTTCCCCCCGCATTCTTGTACTTCTTCCTCCGGCTAAAATGATCGCAGTAATGGACAATTTTTTCATGAATTATTTCTCTTTTTACATTGCGAAAAAACAAAATAACTTTACTATATAACAAAGTTATTTCAAGTTGCAGAAAATAATTTTTTTTTAGATATATGTCTAAAGTAAATTATCACCTTCAACACTGTTAAAGGCTTAAAAAAGGTATTGATTATGAAATGTCATCGTATTGATGAAGTAATGGAGCTATTACAGCCAGCTTGGGAAAATGATTCTGATTTTAACTTATTACAGTTTTTAGATAAGCTTGGGCAAGAAGCTGGTTTTGAAGGCGAATTAAAAGATCTTAGTGATGAAGTTTTAATTTATCATTTAAAAATGCGCGGTTCGGATAAAAATGAAGTTATCCCGGGATTGAAAAAAGATTATGAAGATGATTTTAAAACCGCGCTTTTAAAAGCTCGCGGGATTATTAAAGAATAAGGAGAATTGTTATATGAAAAAAACGCTCATTGTTATGGGAATATTACTATCATCTGCAAGTAGTTTTGCAGAAGAAACAAAAAAAGAATTAAAATCTGAAGCATTACAAACAGTAGCCATTACAACTTCATCAGCACCAATTGAAGCAGGTAAACAATATATTACATTACCTACTTCCCCATCACCCGATAAAGAAGTGATCGAGTTTTTTTCATTTAATTGCCCTAGTTGTTTTAGATTTGAAACACAATATCATGCTACCAAAATTATTGATGATAGTTTACCTGAGGGTATAAAAATTAAACGTTATCATTTAGAAGATTTTGGTCCACTGGCAAAAGATCTTGCTCAAGCATGGGCGATTTCAAATATACTTGGTATTGAAGATAAGGCATCACAAGCCCTCTATTATGCAATCCAGAAAGATCATTCAATAAAAACGGCTGATGATATCAAAACTGTTTTTGCTAAGTTAGGGATTGACGGTGAAACTTATGATAAAACTAAAAACAGCTTTTTAGTAAAAGCTTTTATGGCACAGCAGGCTACTGCTATTAAAGAGCTACAGCCAAAGAGCATTCCGACAGTTATTGTAAACCGTAAGTTTTACATTAACACACAAGGGCTTGATTCTTCAAGTGAGGAAGCATTTATAAAAGATTACGCTAGAGTAACATCGTTTCTTATTGGCTTAGATCCAAATAAAAAATAAAAGAATATTCAAAACAAAAATAGTTTACTTCGTTAATGATTATCCTTGATATTGAGCTGTTCTTGAAAGCCATGCTCATATTAGAAAAACTCATTATCCAATGATAACATTAATATTTATTTCATTAAAAATTTAAATCCCTTTATACAATCATATAATACAAAGGGATTTAAATTTTATTAAGCTATCATTCACGTTCTAAGGCATAAATAGGATCTAATTGTGCTGCGCGTCTAGCAGGGAAATAACCAAAAATAATACCAATTATACTTGAGAAACTAAATGCCGCTACAATAGCTGTTGCAGAGAAATTCATTGCAAATGATGTAACAACAGAATTAAAAATAAATCCAATAGCAAACGAGAGTATAATACCTATTGTTCCGCCAATTAAACATACTAATACAGCTTCAATTAAAAATTGCTGTAATATGTCACTTGACCGAGCACCAACAGCCATACGTACGCCAATTTCTCGTGTTCTTTCTGCGACCGATACTAGCATAATATTCATTACCCCGATGCCACCAACAATAAGTGAAATGAGTGCAATAGCCGAAACCAAGAGTGTCATAACCCAAGCTGATGAGTTAATGGTTTCTCGTATATTGTCTGAGTTAAAAATAAAAAAATCTTTTGTTCCATGTCGTTTTAACATAATTTGATTGATGGCTTGTTCTGCAATTGATAAATCGACATTATCTTTAACCCGTACTGTGATGCTTTTTAACGAAGTTTGACCCACCATACGATTAATCACAGTGGTATAAGGTAACCAAATATTCAAGTTTTCATTACTACCAAACCCTTGTTGTTGTTTAGTGGCAACGCCAATGATTCTTACGGGTAATTGACCGGCCATTAAAATTTTTCCAATAGGGTTTTGATCTGCAAATAGTCGCTTAACGGTATTTTCATCAATTACTGCATCTTGTGCTGAAGTAATAATACTTGTTGCATCAAACGATTTTCCTTGAGAAATCGTATAACCACGAACTGCAAAGAATTGCTCTCCAACACCATTTACTGTTCCTGTCACAGCTAAATTGTTAATTCGAAAATAAACACCCGTAGAAAGGTTTGGCGTGGTGCTGTGAACAAAACTTTGTTGCGCCAAAAAATCGGCATCAGATGAGCGTAATGTAGTAATTTTATCCGCATTACGATCACCAAAGCCCGATCCTGCATAGATTTCTAACGTGCTAGTTCCTAATGAGTTAATGTTAGATAAAATTTTTTGCTTTGTACCTTGTCCTAATGCAACAACAGAGACTACCGAGGCAATACCAATAATTATGCCTAACATGGTTAAAAAGGTCCGTAATCGCTGCGAACGCATTGATAACATAGCCATTTTAAAAGCATCTCGAAAACGGTAATATTTTGCCAGTAGATTATCTTGGGTTCTGGTTGCTTCGATTTGCTTAACTTGCCGATTATCATTTTGTTCAGATTGATAATTAAGGTTAATAGAATCAGAAATGATATTACCGTCACTAATTTCAACAATCCTTTGGGCACTTTGGGCAATATTTGAATCGTGGGTAACAATAATAACTGTGTGACCTTGTTGATGTAATTCTTGTAATATAGCCATTACTTCTAAACCACTTTTGCGGTCGAGTGCTCCTGTTGGTTCATCAGCTAAAATGATTTGTCCACCGTTAATTAAAGCTCTAGCAATACTGACTCGCTGTTGTTGCCCTCCAGATAACTGGTTAGGTTTGCTGTCTATTTTTTCTGCAAGACCTAATCGTATTAAAATTTCGTTCGCTCTTTTTTGACGTTGTTCATTGGTAACACCAGCATAAATAGCAGGGATTTCTACATTGCCTTGTGCGGTTAATGCATTTAATAAATGGTAACGTTGAAAAATAAAACCAAAATGCTCACGGCGTAATTGAGCTAACTCATCAGGTGACAATTGACTTGTTGTGCGCCCTCCAATGGAATAAGTGCCTAAGGTCGGTTTATCTAAACAGCCTAGAATATTCATCAAAGTGGATTTACCCGATCCTGATGCGCCAATAATCGCCACCATTTCACCCGCATTAATTGTCAGATTTATGCTTTTAAGAACCTGTATGGTTGAATCGCCTGCTGGAAATTCACGAACAATATTCTCAAGCTTAATAAGAGGTATATTATTGACCATATTAGAATCGAATCCTTGGGGCTCTTGCATTATTAACACCTAGTGAAGCACCATTAGTGCCACTGACCACAACCATATCACCCTCTTTAATCCCCGATTTTATTTCAACATTGACATTATTATCGATACCCAAAGTAACTTCGTGTTCTTCGATATCATTATGTTTATTTAATAGGTAAATAATGGCTTTATTATTACCTAATTTTTTTTGAATTGCTTGAGATGGAATGGTTAGTACATCTTTTGCCTCAGACAAGACAATATAAACTTGCGCTGTCATTGAAATTCTTAAAACATGGTCAGGATTATCTACATCAAATAGTCCATTATAATAAATTGCGCTTTTTGTTGTTGATAATGAGCTTGACGAGGTTGTTTCGGTATTAATTGAGTCAGGTGCAGGCTCTATAGCCCTTAGTGTTAAACCATCAAAACGTCTATTAGGTTGACCTAAAATGGTAAAGTAAACAGGCATTCCTTTTTTTACATTGATCACATCGGCTTCAGAAATTTGCGCTTCAATAGTCATTTTATCAAGCTGTGCGACTTTAACAATAGTTGGTGCACTTTGAACAGAGTTAACCGTTTGCCCTTCATTGACTGGAATTGCAACAATCACTCCATCAATGGGAGAGCGAATTTTAGTATATCCCAAATTAACCTTGGCGGTATCGACAGCAATTTGTGCTTTAACAATATCAGCATCAAGTGCTGCAATATCGGCTTTGATTGCATCAAGTTCGGCTTTTGCCGCATCTAAATCCGATTGAATGCCAACGCCTTTATGAACGAGTTTGTACTGGCGATCATAGGTTAACTGATAGTTAACTAATCTCGCTTTTTTTGCTTGACGTTGTGCCTCTAAACTATTAAGTGAAGCTTCAGATTGTTTTAAATCATTGCTTTGTTTAAGATCGTCAATCTCAGCAATCATATCGCCTTGTTTAACTTCATCGCCCAACTCAACATAAAGTTTTTTAATTTGTCCAGAAACTTGTGCCCCTACGCTAACTTGTTTAAAAGCACTAATAGTACCATCGGCTAATACCGTTTTCTCAATATTACCTTTGGTAACCGGTGAGGTAATATAATTAATCGTCGATTCTGAAGGGGAAATAATTAAATATGCAAAATGTATGATTGCAATAATAATGATTGCCACAACTATATATTTAAATTTAATAAATTTTAACAACCTTTTTCATCCTTTAATTTTTTTGCTATTATGTTAGCATTGTATAGTAATAAATTAGTTGGCATTGATAACTATTCTTAATAAATTGTAATAATTACGAAAATTAACTAGCACAATTTATTTAAAATTTATCTGAAAATCCACATTCAAACTATTAAATTATTATCTATTTAATCAATGATTAAACAATCTTTATTCGGATTTATTTTGTATTGCGCTATAATGGCACAAATTTTTACTAAGTTGATAAAGATAATACAGAAATGGCATTAAAAATAACTAACAAGTGTATTAATTGTGACATGTGTGAACCAGAGTGCCCTAATGAAGCTATTTCAATGGGCTTTGATATATACGAAATTGATTACAATAAATGTACAGAGTGTGTTGGTTATTATGATCACTCAACTTGTCAACGAGTTTGCCCAATTCAAAATGCTATTATTGCAGATCCTGAACATATTGAAACACATGAACAATTGTTAGCTAAATTTAAAGTACTAAAAAATTCTTGAAAATACATTAAATTGATTTCACTTCAACCCGTAGCTCTTTCGGAATTTCAAATGTTATATTTTCTAAACTGCCATTCGTTTCAATTAATGTAGTACAACCTAAGCTTTTTAAATGAGTAATAACTTGTTGTACTAAAATATCCGGAGCTGAAGCTCCTGCCGTAACACCCACAATATGTGCGTTAATTAGCCACTCTTCTTGAATATCAGATGCAAAATCAATTAGGTAAGCTTGTTTACTATTTCGCCTTGCCAGCTCAGCTAAGCGATTAGAATTCGAAGAGTTTTTTGAACCCACAACAAGTACAATATCAGCTTGTGTTGAAAGCTGTTTAACTGCCTGCTGGCGATTAGTTGTGGCATAACAGATATCATTTTTACGGGGACTGCGAATATTAGGAAAACGCTTTTTTAAAGCAGTAATGATTTCGGCTGTATCATCAACTGATAACGTGGTTTGAGTGGTAAAGCAAAGGTTATTTTCGTTTTTTACCTGTAGATTTTGTACATCATCAATTGATTCAATTAAATAGATGCCTCCTTCAGGATTGTTATATTGTCCCATGGTGCCATCAACCTCGATATGACCAGCATGACCGATTAAAATAACCTCCTCACCACGATAACTGGATCTAGCCACTTCCATATGTACTTTGGTTACAAGGGGACACGTGGCATCAAAAACACGGAGTTTACGTTGTTTGGCATCGTCTCGGACCGCTTTAGATACACCATGCGCAGAGAAGATAAGAATAGTATCATCAGGAACTTCACTAATATCCTCGATAAAAATCGCCCCTAATTTTTTTAAGCGATTGACCACATAGCGGTTATGTACAACTTCATGGCGGACATAAACCGGGGCCCCAAAGAGTTCTAATGCTCGCTCAACGATAGTAATAGCACGATCAACACCGGCACAAAAACCACGCGGATTAGCTAAAATAATTTTCATATTACTCAGTCTTTTTGTTTTTTCTAAAACTACTAAGGATAAATAATCCAATACCAATACAAATTGCACAGTCTGCAATATTAAAAGTTGGATAATGCCAATGACCAAAATTGACATCAAAAAAGTCAATTACAAAGCCATGATACAGGCGATCGAATAGATTACCTAATGCACCACCTAAAATAAGTGATAATGAAAAATTTTCCAATTTTTTGCTACACGAATTACGATATAGCATATGTATAATTGCGGTACTAATAATTAAGGCAATAGTAACAAGCATCTCACGTTGCCCTTCAAAAATACTAAATGCCGCACCAATGTTACGTACATAAGTGATAGAGAAGAAGGGTAAAAGGTTTAATGATTCAAATAGTGAGAATTGATCTATAATTAAAAATTTGCTTGCAATATCAATCACAAAAATCACAATTGTAACAAGTAACCAGTAAAGCCCATTATCTTTTTTCATATAGTCTGCTCATTATTATATTTCCGCCGACGAATTGCCGGCGGAAAATAGGGATATTTCTTACAGCGCTAAATCTTAGCACTATTATCTGTTTTGATTTTTATTATGCAAAATGTCTAACTTCACCATTACCGTGAATGTTTTGTTCACAACGTTTACATAAATGCGTTGTTGGCTCATTGTCTGTTGTATAATGCCAGCAACGAGGACATTTATCACCTTGCGCTTTAGCTAATTCAATTTTAAGGCCTTGAATATCACTTTGAACGGCATTTGCTGACGCTGCTTGTAAAGGTTTTACACTCGCTTGTGAAGTGAGTAAAACAAAACGCAATTCATTGTCCAACTTAGTTAATGCGGTAGCGATCGCTTCATCAGCATAAAGCGTAACAGCTGCTTCAAGCGCACCACCAATCACTTTATCATTACGGCCTTGTTCAAGCACTTTATTCACTTCACTACGAATGGCTAAAATCTGAGCCCAATATTCACTATTTAATGCTTCGCTTTCTGGCAATGTAAATAGTGCTGTATACCACTCATCTTCAAAAACAAATTCTTGTTTATCAGCCATTGGTAAATATTGCCAAATTTCATCAGCAGTGAATGATAAAATAGGTGCAATCCAACGAACCATTGCTTGCGCAATATGATATAAAGCGGTTTGGCAACTGTGACGGGCAATACTATCACTTTTCGCTGTGTACTGGCGATCTTTAATAATATCTAAATAAAATGATCCCATTTCGATTGAGCAAAATTGCATAATACGTTGTACGACTTTATGGAAATCATAATTTTCATAAGCCTGGATAATTTGTTCTTGTGCTTCTTTTGCCATACTAACTGCCCAGCGATCAAGAACGACCATATCCTCTGGTTTTACCATATTTTTAACTGGATCAAAACCATTTAAATTTGCTAGTAAAAAACGTGCGGTATTACGAATACGGCGATAACTATCGGCAGCTCGTTTGATGATTTCATCAGAATAGTTCATTTCTCCAGAATAATCTGTTGAAGCAATCCATAAACGTAAAATATCGGCACCAAGTTTATTCATTACATCTTGTGGAGTAACAATATTACCAAGCGATTTTGACATTTTACGTCCTTGTCCATCGACAACAAAACCATGCGTTAACACTTGTTTGTAAGGTGCTTTATTATCAATTGCTGTTGATAACATTAATGAAGACATAAACCAACCACGATGTTGATCTGAGCCTTCTAAGTACATATCAGCTTCATGCCCTTCAAATTCTGGTCGAGTGCGAACCACTGATGAAAAAGTAGATCCTGAATCAAACCAAACATCTAACGTATCAGGTACTTTACGATAATCATCAGCATCAGGACCTAAAAGATCTTTAATATCAGCATCCCACCAAGCTTGAATGCCATCTTTTTCAACTAGCTGTGCGACTTTTTCCACTAATGCTAGTGTATCTGGATGAAGTTCTTCGGTCTCTTTGTGAACAAACAACGTCATAGGTACACCCCATGTGCGTTGGCGAGAAATACACCAATCAGGGCGATTAGCAACCATAGTTTCAATGCGTGCTTGTCCCCAATCAGGGATCCAACGAACTTGTTTAATTTCTTTTAATGATTGGGTTCGCAGACCTTGTTTATCCATGCTAATAAACCATTGTGGTGTTGCACGATAAATAACAGGTGTTTTATGGCGCCAACAACATGGATAGCTATGTTCAATATTTTCAAAGTGTAATAGTGCATCATGTTCTTTTAATATTTCAACAACCACTTTATTTGCTTTGAACACAAATAGACCATCTAGCCCTGCCCCTGTTCCTGGTAAATAACAGCCATTACCACCAACTGGATTTGCCACTTCAAGACCATATTTTTGACCGACCATAAAGTCTTCTGTACCATGGCCCGGTGCGGTATGCACAGCACCCGTACCCGCATCAATTGTAACGTGTTCGCCAAGTACAATAGGCTCATCAAAATCAAGGAATGGGTGTTTAAAGCGTAATAATTCAAGCGCATTACCTCGGCAAGCGCCTAAGATTTTCCAATCGATGATATTTGCTCGTTTCATCACAGCTTCAACTAAATCAGCAGCTAAAATTAAACACTCTTTATCATTGATTTGAACTAATTGATATTCAAAATCAGCATTTAAAGCTATCCCTCGGCTAGCTGGTAACGTCCAAGGCGTGGTTGTCCAGATAACAACATAAATGGTTAAATCAGTATTGATATCAAATTTACTTGCTACGGCTTGATTATCAACCGCTTTAAATTTTACATCAATGGCTGGCGATGATTTATCATAATATTCAACTTCTGCTTCAGCCAATGATGACATACAATCGGTACACCAATAGACAGGTTTGGCACCTTTAACTAAATGACCATTTTTAATTACTTTACCTAAAGCACGAATAATATTGGCTTCGGTATCATAATTCATTGTAAGGTAAGGGTTTTGCCAATCACCAAGAACACCCATGCGAATAAAATCGGCTTTTTGCAGTTCAACTTGTGAAGCGGCATAATCGCGGCAGATTTGACGAAATTCAGCAGGTGTTACCTTTACGCCTGGTTTGCCAACTTGCTCTTCTACTTTTTGCTCAATTGGTAAACCATGACAATCCCATCCTGGAATATACGGAGAATCATAACCACTTAAACTTTTTGATTTGATAATAATATCTTTAATTATTTTATTAACTGCATGACCTATATGAAGTTTTCCGTTTGCATAAGGAGGACCATCATGTAAAATAAACGCTTTTTTGCCTTTTTTCACTTGTCGAATCCTTTGATAAAGCTCTTTATCGTACCAATTTTGCAACATAACTGGTTCACGTTTAGCAAGGTCACCTCGCATCGGGAATCCAGTTTCCGGTAAATTCAATGTATTTTTATAGTCTGTCATGCTGATTTATTCCAGTTAATTTTGTTGATACTAGTTTTTAATTAGTTAATTGTGCACTGATCTTTTTCGCAGTGCAAACATCTAGTGCAATTTGTTGTTTTAATTCTGCTAATGAGTCAAATTTTTTCTCATCGCGTAATTTTTTGATGAACGTTATGTCTAAATATTGTCCATATATATTACCCGAAAAGTCAAAAAGGTTTACTTCAAGTATTGCGGTTTTTCCGTTAATAGTTGGTCTTATCCCAATATTGGCAATACCGTGATAATGCTGATTATTGCAGATATTTTTGACTTTAACGAAATAGACTCCTTGCAGTGCAGGCTTTTTTCGATGCAAGTGAATATTTGCCGTTGGAAATCCCAATTCCCTTGCTAAAGCATTGCCATGGACTACACGACCTTGAATTGTATAATTGCGGCCTAATAGGCAATGAGCCAATTCAAAATCACTATTCAAAAGTGCTTGACGAACAGCAGTACTACTTATACGAAAATTATTCCAAACAAATGTTGGTATGCTTTCTACTACAAAATCATGATTACGAGAATATTGTTCGAGAAGATTGATATCCCCTTTACGTTCAGATCCGAACCGAAAATCATCTCCAATTGTAATATATTTAGCTTTTAACTTATTAATCAACCAATCTTGAATAAAATGATCGGCAGACATATTGGCAAAAGTTTGGGTAAATGGAATAGCAATAATATAGTCAATACCTAATTTTTCAATAAAAATAACTTTTTCATAAAATGAAGTTAAGCGTGACGGCGCATTATCTTGGGCAAAAAATTCTAGTGGCTGCGGCTCAAATAACATCACAACTGAGGGTAAATTTAATTTTTTCCCTTGTTTAATAAGATGATGAATTAATTGCTGATGTCCTAAATGTATGCCATCAAAATTGCCCAGTGTCAGTACACATTGAGTAAATTGATTTTTTAAATTTGCAATGCCTCGGATAATCTTCATGAAAAAAGTGCTGTTTATCAATGGTTATATTTATCTTAAATAGCCGAGAATTATACCAATCTTTCTTGAAGATGCACGTACTATAAAGATAGTTTATATTAATGTTTTACTTTTGTTATAAAAATATATCTAGTTTTAAAAAGTGCCATAATTACAACAGGTAAACAATCGTTAACTGCTTAATAATGATTTAAAGCTCGTAAGAATTCTTGTCGGGTACTTGGATTAGTTTTAAATCCGCCACCAAGGGCTGTTGTGGTGGTAATACTGCTAGAATCCTTAATACCACGTGCTTTTACACAATAGTGAGTTGCGTCAATTGAAACAGCAACATTAACTGTTCCGAGTAAAGTTTGTAGTGCAATTAAAATTTGCTGAGTTAACCTTTCTTGTACTTGTGGTCGTTGTGAAAAGAACTCAACAATACGATTAATTTTAGACAATCCAATCACTTTATCTTTCGGAATATAAGAAACCGTTGCTTTACCATCAATTGTGACAAAATGATGCTCACAAACACTGGTTAAAGTGATGTCACGAACGGTTATCATTTCGTCTACTTGCATTTTATTTTCGATTAACGTGATTTTTGGGAAATTTTCATAATAAAGACCTGAAAAGATCTCATCAACATACATTTTGGATACTCGATGCGGGGTTTCTGCCAAGCTGTCATCATTCAAATCAAGTTCCATGAGCTTCATAATTTCACGAAAATGAGCTTCAATTTTGCTTTTACGCTCATGACTATCCATTACTAAACGGCAGGATGGAGTTTCAAGATTTTTATCAGCGAGTGCTTCTTTGACTTTTTGCGCAGCAAGACTTAATTCTGTCATTTATTAAATACTCAAGCAAAAATAGATGGAATATTATATAACAGTTATAGGGCAAGATATAGTTTTTACTTGTGGTTTTATATTGGAACGTATAGTAATCTGAAACTTTTTTACACTATATTATTAGTGATGATAAGAATATTATGGCTAAATATAGGTTATACTGTTCACTATCGTGTTGAATAATGATTGAGTAACTATGATGTCAAACAAAACGCCGATTATCTTAATTGATGGATCTTCTTATCTTTACCGTGCTTTTTTTGCATGCCCACCGTTAACTAATGCCAAAGGTGAACCAACAGGGGCTATTTTTGGTGTGATTAATATGATTCGTAGCTTGCTTAACCAATACAACCCTACGCATATTGCCGTGGTTTTTGACGCTAAAGGTGGCTCCTTCCGTAACGAGATTTATTCTGAGTATAAAGCAACGCGTGAAGCAATGCCTGAAAACCTTCGCCCTCAAATTGAGCCCATTCATACTATATTAAAAGCTATGGGCTTACCTCTACTTTGTATTGAAGGAGTTGAAGCTGATGATGTAATTGGGACATTAGCTAGGCAAGCAGAAAAAGAGAATTTAGAAGTATTAATTAGCACTGGTGATAAAGATATGGCGCAATTGGTCAGTGATAAAATTACACTAATTAATACTATGAATAATGTGGTACTTGATCCACAAGGGGTGATAAATAAATTTGGTGTTCCTCCTGAAAAGATTATTGATTATTTAGCTTTAAGAGGCGATTCATCCGATAACATTCCAGGTGTACCTGGTGTCGGTGAAAAAACTGCTCAGAGTTTATTAGCTGAGTTTGATAGTATAAAAGATATTTATAATCGATTAGATGATATTGAAAAATTATCGATCCGAGGTGCGAAATCATTAAAACAAAAATTAATTGATAATCATAAAGAAGCTGAACTTTCTTATTTACTAGCAACGATAAAAACTGATGTTAAATTAGATTTTACTAATGACCAACTGATGGTGAGTAATATTGATATTAATGCACTTGCTGAATTATTTGATAATTATGGATTTCATCGTTGGCGAAAAGAGTTAACTACAGGTACTTTTTTAAAACAGCAGAAAAATGCCGTAGTAAATACCACCGATAATTTATCACTATTTTCGGTAGATGAACAGCTAGCTTTTCAGAAAAACAAAGAGGCTGATTATCAATGTATATTAACTAATGAACGGTTAGATGAATGGGTTACAAAATTAACTAATTGTAAGCAATTTTCTTTTGATACCGAGACCGATAGTATAGATCATGTGCATGCTAAATTAGTTGGCATATCACTAAGTGTTATACCTCATCAAGCAGCTTATATTCCACTTGCACACCAATACTTAGGTGCACCCAAGCAGCTATCGTTAGATCAAGTATTAGCTAAATTAAAACCAGTATTTGAAAATCCCAAAATCAAAAAAATCGCCCAAAATGCCAAGTACGATTATAGTGTATTGGCGAATTATGGTATTAAAGTACAAGGGATTGCTTTTGACACTATGCTTGAATCTTACGTACTAAATAGCACAGAACGTCACGATATGGACAGTATGGCAAACCATTACTTAAATTATAAAACAATTACCTTTAATGAATTGACTAAGTTAGATAAAAAACAACTCACTATTGACGAGATTGATGTGGAAAAAACCACGCAATATGCAGCTGAAGATGCTGATATTACTTTGCAATTGCATGAAAAATTATGGCCAGAGCTAGAAAAATACCAAGAATTAACAAAGTTATTTTCTGATATTGAAATGCCACTTGCGATTGTGCTTGCCGAAATGGAAAGAACCGGTGTACTGGTCGATGCTAAACAACTAAATGACTATTCTAATGAATTAGCTAAAAAGCTATTGCAAATTGAAGCAGAATTACAGTTTCTAGCTGGTGAAAAATTTAATCCTGCCTCACCTAAACAGATACAAACTATTCTATTTGATAAACACAATTTACCGATCTTGAAAAAGACGCCAAAAGGAGATCCTTCAACCAGTGAAGAAGTATTAAGTGAACTGGCTAATCAGTACGAACTCCCACGCATGATTCTGTTTTATCGTGGACTAGCCAAATTAAAAAATACTTATACCGATAAATTACCATTGATGATAAGTCCAATCGATCATCGTATTCATACTAATTATAATCAAATTGGTACAGTAACTGGAAGGTTATCGTCGAATGATCCGAATTTACAAAATATTCCAGTTCGTAATGAAGAAGGACGGCGAATTCGCCAAGCATTTATTGCGCCAAAAGGTTATAAAATTATTTCAGCTGATTATTCACAAATTGAACTACGTATCATGGCACATCTATCACAAGATAAAAGCTTACTTAACGCTTTTGCCCATGATAAAGACGTTCACCGCGTAACCGCTAGTGAAATATTAAGCAAACCAGAATCAGAAATCAGCTCTGAAGAGAGGCGGCGTGCTAAAGCGGTTAATTTTGGTTTGATTTATGGAATGAGTGCTTTTGGCTTATCAAAACAGATTAATATAGCCCGTAAAGAAGCGCAGTTTTATATTGATCGTTATTTTGAGCGTTACCCCGGTGTTCAGAAATATATGGAAGAAACTCGCCAATGTGCAGCGGAACAAGGTTATGTTGAAACTTTATCAGGTCGACGTTTATATCTTCCAAAAATTACTTCAACAAATAATATTGAAAAACGTAGCGCTGAGCGAGCAGCTATTAATGCACCAATGCAAGGAACTGCAGCCGATATTATTAAAACAGCCATGATTAAGGTAAGCGAATGGATAAAAAGCTTACCTGTAGGTAATATTAGAATGGTTATGCAAGTACACGATGAGTTAGTATTTGAAGTAAAAGAAGAATTAGTTGAGCAATATAAAGCTCAGATAAAATCAATCATGGAAAATTGCTATCACCTATCTGTACCATTAAAAGTGGATGTCGGTGTGGGTAATAATTGGGATGAAGCGCATTAATCATACTAAACCCGTGCCAAATAAATCAGCCTTAAAAAATAACTAAAGGCTGATTTTATGCTTAACCAATTGCTTTAATAAAACTTTTTACAAATTATATATTAACTTTCTAACATGAATCGAACTATTGCCGAAACCTTTAGGCGTGTTAGAATAGGCAACTAAAATGAGTGAATATCAAAATGTTATCCTATTGATTGATATTTTCGAATTAAAAAAGAGCGCAAATCACCGCTTTGTGGTATCAGCTTCGTTTCTGTTTTTATTAGGATTATTTCATGAAAATTAAAACCCGTTTTGCTCCAAGCCCAACTGGCTATTTGCATGTAGGTGGTGCACGAACAGCACTTTATTCTTGGCTATATACTCGTCATGCAAAAGGCTCGTTTGTACTGCGCATAGAAGATACCGATCTTGAGCGCTCAACGCCTGAAGCGATTGAAGCAATAATGGAAGGTATGAATTGGTTAAAATTATCATGGGACGAAGGTCCTTATTATCAAACTAAACGTTTTGATCGTTATAATCAAGTCATTGATGAAATGTTAGCCAAAGGTACAGCTTATCGCTGCTACTGTTCTAAAGAACGTCTTGAAAAATTGCGTGAAGAGCAAATGGCCAAAGGTGAAAAAGCGCGCTACGATGGGCATTGCCGTTGTGCTTCAGTACAACAAGAGCATACTCATGATGAGCCACATGTTGTTCGTTTTGCTAACCCTACTGATGGCACTGTTATTTTTAATGATTTAATCCGTGGTCCAATTGAGATTGCTAATAAAGAGCTTGATGATCTTATTATTCGCCGCACTGATGGTTCACCAACTTATAATTTCTGTGTTGTTGTCGATGATTGGGATATGGAAATTACCCATGTTATTCGTGGTGAAGATCACATTAACAACACACCTCGCCAGATCAATATCCTAGAAGCATTAGGTGCACCAATTCCTAAATATGGTCATGTATCGATGATTTTAGGAGATGATGGACAAAAACTATCTAAACGTCACGGAGCGGTTAGTGTCATGCAATATCGTGATGATGGTTACTTGCCCGAAGCATTACTTAACTATTTAGTGCGTCTTGGTTGGTCACACGGTGATCAAGAGATATTCTCTGTTCCTGAAATGATTAGCTATTTTTCATTAGATGCGGTTAGCAAATCAGCCAGTGCCTTTAATACTGAAAAATTACTTTGGTTAAATCACCATTATATCAATCATCTTGATGCGGATTATGTTGCTCAACATTTAATTTGGCATATGAACCAACAAAGATATGATTTATCAAAAGGTCCAGATCTTATCACTATTATTAAGTTATTTGGTGAACGTTGTAAAACGCTTAAAGAGATGGCTGAATCATGTGCTTATTGCTATCGAGATTTTGAAGATTTTGATGTCGATGCGGCTAAAAAACATTTGCGCCCAGTCGCCAAAGAGCCATTAGAAACAATTAAAGCAAAAATTGAAGCTATTGCTGACTTTGATTGGCAAATTGATAAAATTCACCATGCGATTGAAGCAACTGCAACCGAACTTAATGTTGGTATGGGTAAAGTTGGTATGCCATTACGCGTTGCTGTAACAGGTATCGGGCAATCGCCATCGGTTGATGCTACTATTTTTGCGGTTGGTAAAACCCGTACTCTTGATCGAATTGATAAAGCACTAGTTTATATTGCTCAACGAGAACAAGCATAATAAGAACAGTATCATTTTATTGCCGGATGATATTGTAATCTGGCAATATCTTTCCTTTGATTAGTTGAGAGTTTAGATATGGCTCGCTTAAAAAAATGCTATTGGGTTTTACTTAGTATTGCACTAATCATTATGCTATTGAGCTTAGGTGTGCGACAATATTGGCTATCATTTAAAGATAAATATCACCTATCAGCAGATTGCCATGGCGTCAGTGTGAACTTTAATGGCTTAGCTATTGATGAAATAACTGTCTCTCAAACATCGCAATACTCACTAATAGCAAAAAAATTACTGATCTCATTGTCGCAGTTATCGGTTGATGAACTCGATATTCATTGGCAATCAGGCGACAAAAAAGTAATAGATGTAGCTCAAAAGGAAATGGTTGAAACGCTTGATCAAAATTTCAATCAAGACACTAGCAAATCCGATATTGATTCGTCATTCCTTTCAACAATACTTTACTGGTTACCATCAAAAATTTATATTAATTCGTTAAGATTTTATGCACAAAATAACGAACAATTTAACGTAAAAGTTGATATCACCAAACAGCAAGAAGCAATACAGTTGGCCATGTCAACCAATAGCCAATATATTGCGAAACTGTCGGCTAATTTGCAATTTAATACAACTGATTCACGTATCGATATACAAAATGGGCTTTTTACCACAACGGTAAACCAATTTGGTATTGAAAATGGGCAACTAACTTTGCCGTTCAATGGTTGGGTTACTCGTAACCAGCTAAATTTATTCAGTTTAAGTAATGCTTCTATTAGTTTAACTAAAGCTAACCTTTCTGATGATCTAATGTTAGCGGATTCAGTTGGTAATTTAATATTTCAAGTTGAGTCTGCCATTCCATTTGACAATAATCAATTATCTGCCACAACACAGCTTGCTATTAATAAACTCAATGGTATTTATAAAAATAGCGAAATAAAATCTGTGACAGGTAATATTAATCTTGTTGTCAAGAATAATCAGTTTACTCTTTCAAGTCCAGCACTGAGTATACAAGAAGTCAATATGGGACTATCTCTTGAAAAGATCAAATTAACTGGAGAGTATTTTGCTTCAATTAATGCCCCCGATAAAGGAATCATCAGTTGGACTAAAGCACAAGCAAATATTTTTTCTGGAATTATTTTTCTTGATAAAAACAAGCTTAATTTAGCGAAATTACCTCAACAATTAAATTTAAAGATAAAACAGATACAGCTAAAAGATATTCTTACTCAATACCCAGCAGAAGGGGTAGCTGGCAGTGGGGCAATCGATGGTAACTTACCGATTACATTATTAGCTAACAAGAAAAAAAGTGGCACGGTAATCGAACCAATTATAAAAAAAGGCCAATTAATTACCACTCAAGATGGATATTTACAATTTGAAAATTCAGCGCTTAAAAGTTATGTCCAAAGTAACCCGAATATGAAAATACTCGCTGATATTATTAAAAATTTTCATTATACTAAGCTAACAGGTACTGTTGACTATGCCAATGAAATTGCCAGACTAGGATTAAATATTCAAGGTAACAATTTAAATGTTGAAAATGGCAAAGCAGTTAATTTAAATATCAATCTTGAAGAAAATATCACTAAATTACTTATGAGTTTACAGCTATCTGATGAAGTTAGTGAGCCTATTCGTAAACGTATTGAAGCATATTTAAAAAAGAAATCTTCAAAATAAGAGGTTATTTTATGGTACGAAATGTTATGGTAATTATGGTATTAGTTGGAACATTAATCGGATGTTCACCTACTGTCAAAGTTCAAGCACCGAACGAACCGATTAATATCAATTTGAATGTTAAAATAGACCATGAAATTAATATTAAAGTCGATAAAGCATTGGATAATATTATTAATAAATCTGGATTATATTAAATTAGTAGATTTGATTGTGTAACGCAAAATGCTAGATATTAAAAATTTTTGTTATTCATATTTAAATTAATGAAATATGATATACCCATTAAGGAGCTTATTATGACTATCTGTAAAAAAGCAATAATAGCATTGTTATCAACTGCTTTATCTTTTTCTGCTTTTGCATTAAATTTAGAGCAAGCAATTAATTCATTAAACCAAGCTAAAACGCAAGGTATTGTCGGTGAACAGGCTGATGGTTATTTAGGTGTAGTGAAAAACGAAGGTAATGCTTCTGAAATTGCGCAATTAATTAATCAGGCTCGTAAAGAGCAATATCAAAAAGTATCAGCCGAAAGTAATATTCCTTTAAGTGAAGTAGAAAAAAAAGCAGGCACTAAAGCACAAGAAAAAACCCCAACAGGGCAATATATCAAGCAACAAGGTCAATGGTTAAAAAAATAATTAACGCTTTAATTGTGTATTAATAGTGTGTATGCTATTTATTAATAATATTTTTTATA
>NZ_LZHI01000004.1:0-6402 GCF_001690385.1 Gilliamella sp. Choc6-1 | reverse complement strand
TTATTTTAAATTTTATTTATTTTTTATCTATATTATGTTATCTTTTCGCCTATAATTAGTTCAACTGAAGAGGATGACATATCAATGAAAATGACTTTCAGACCAACAGATTGTTGGCGTTGGTATTTTGATAATCAGTACGATAGTCTGATGCTTGAAGTTTCAAACGATATGTTATTCCGGTGTTGTTATTCAAGTAAAATGTTGATTCCTGATGTTTTTCGAGAATTTCCTTTTTCTGTCAGTGATGCAACAGCATATTATCAATTTTATGATAGTTGCCAGTTTTTAAACTTAACAGAATCACAAAAAATAGAGTTATCGATTAATGCCATTATTGCTGCTAATTTTATAAAACCACAGATGCCAAAGAGTTGGTATTTCTCTCAACAGCCTATGTTATATACACCAAAAACAGCGGATATTGTTAAAGTTAATATACAAGATGGTGGAAAAAAAGTTTATTTAATGGTGGTTGAGGCTGGCGAAAAGGCTTCCCTTTGTGTTATTGCTCAGCCTACCTTTATGGTCATGAATAAAACTTTTTATTTTTCTGAAGTAATTAAAGTGATGAATGATAGATTAGCACCATTACAGCAAAACTTAATCGATAAAGAAATCTCATCTTTAGAACAAGTTGAGTTAGAAGCCATTTCTTAAACAATTCAATTTCATTACTTCTTTTGGAAAATCAGCTATAAACTTAATTAAAAACTTTAAATTCGGTTTTTCTAAGTAGTATACATATTTAATGTACATATAATTAAATACGCTAAATTAAAATATGAATACTACTGAAAGTTTAGATAGTAATACTGTTGTTAATAGAGCGAAACAAAGAATATTAAAGATTTGAAAGACACAAGCTCTAACAGTGTATTTGTCTAGTGATTAATAAAATTGACTTTGAGATGCATAATGGTAAGCCAAATAATACTTACATGATCAATGCTGTCTTTAATTACAATCAGTACGTTTGAATTCTATTTATATAAATAATAAAAATTATATTGATTTAGATAGAAAATCAGTTGATGGCACATCAATAATTACCGCTAACTGTCATGATACCAATTTAACTTTATAATTTTGTTTCGTTAGAGATTAAAATCAATTATTAATATGTTGATACAAAATAAAATAAAGGCTTTCCTGAAAATATAAAAATATCACATTCCTAGCACTTTTTTAATTTATTATAAATAATGGCTACCAAAATTGTTATCAATTAGTTATAAACTAATTAAATTGAATAATACTAGTTTGTTTATAAATAATGATCGTTTTTATCTTCAAATTACGTTGAGCTAACTGTTTTTATTGGCTACTTTTTTTATTAGCCCAATTTCGATATTGCCATTAGGTAAACAGCTGCAAGCTAAAATATGATTATTTCGTTTCTCAGCTGATTGTTTTAATGTGCTTATTTTTCCTTCTTTCAACTTTATTAAACATCGACCACATACACCGGAACGACATGAATAGGGTAATGCTATTTTGTGATGTTCTAACTGCTCTAAAATAGTTTGTTTATTATTCCCTTTGAATGATCTACCTTCGAATGTAATGATGCATGGTTGTGTTTCATTTATTGTTTCTGTTGGGAAATTTTTTATATAATTTTTGGCTGGCTGTCGTTCTAATATTTCTATTGGATCATTAACTGAAATTGAACCATTATTTCGAGCGATCATATTCATACCAAAATCAATTTTACCTTGTTCATCAGCTCGAAAATAGCGCAGTGTATTGAGAGGTTCATTATTAGCTAATGGTTTAGCTGAATTAAAATTTAATGTGGTTAGCATACAGCGATTGCAAGGTTTGACGATATCAAATATAACATTACCAATTTTAATTGTCTTCCAAGCATCTTCAGCGAAAGGCAAGGCGCCTTTTACAATAATATTGCTACGAAATTGCCGAATATCGAGTTTTATAGGGCACTTTTGTTGTAAATAATTAAATGATGCTTCATTCAATAATAAATAAGGATAGCGATCGGCAAAACTAATTGGTATTTGTGGATATCGTTTAATTCGTCTTGTTAGGTTATTGCCAACCCAACGTATTTGAACATCTTTTCGTAGAAATTGACTAAAAAATTGATTAACTCTGATTGAAGCGATTTGAGATGTAAAATGATTGCCCCAAACTTCAGTTGGTTCATTGTTTTTTGAAAATTCGTCAAAATTAATCGTAATCGCTTTTTGAGAAGAAATAGAAACGTCAATATTATTATTCATCACTGAAGTTTTCAGTTTTAAAAGCTCAGGATATTGTCTTGCTGTAATAAATGTTCCATCAGGTTCGCTAATCATCAATACACGATCGTATTCAAAACCACCGTCAACCATTTTGTTTTTTTTAAGTGATATTCCTTGAAGCGATTTAATTGGATAAATATATAATTGATTGACAGAGATCATAATGTACCAATAAATAATAAACGTTATTATAATTTTAAAATTAATAAACCCTAAGTTATGAATAGTAAGCTGTACACTTATGGCTAATTAAGTGTTACATAGGAAGTTCCTTTAAAACTTTTGCATATTTGTCTGTATATGGCTTAGACATTTCAGAACTGTTTGTAAAGTAGAAAACAAAATGCCCATTACTAATGACTTTTGTAGGTGTTTTTAGCTCATTACATTCAACTATAGTACTGCTGTATAAAAATGAATCTCGAATAACTTTCTCATATTTATCGGCCTCAGACACCGAACTAAATGTTAATATATTGATTGTAAAACTTGGATAATAATCACCATTGATGGGGGTTTTGCTTTTAAATTTAAAGCTTTTCAAGCCTGAACCATTAAATTGATAGACTTGCTTTGATTTACAATCTTGAATACTTATTTTTTGAGATGTGTTGCTTGATTCTAACGAAAAATTATCTTGATCAAGCCTTTTAAAAAAAGGTATTATTTTTTCAAATTCAACACTATCAAAGTCAAGTATTAACTCATTTTTTAAAAATGATGAATTAGCATCCTTACTTGGATTAATTAAATAGTAAGAAATTGCCATAATCAATAATATAATCAAAAGCACACATTGTGCAACGATAACTCTTTTATTTCTCATGTTTATTTTTTGCATTCCTTCATTTCATGAATTATATAAACTATTAAAATAGTATATATCATATTAATTGCTTATAGCGAATTTCTAAAATATAAAAATAATTTTTGCCATTTGGTGTAATGACCGATATTTCATCATCAACTTTATGACCAATTAGTGCTCTGGCAACTGGGCTATTAATTGAAATCCAATTTTTCTTAGGATCAAATTCGTCTGGACCCACAATACGGTAAATATGTGAATCACCTGATTCATCTTCTAGCTTAACCCAAGCGCCAAAAAACACTTTGCCTTCTTGCCTAGGATCGGGATCCACAATTGTTAATATTTCTAAACGTTTAGTTAAAAAACGAATGCGCCTATCAATTTCACGTAACCTTCGCTTTCCATAGATATATTCAGCATTTTCACTGCGATCCCCAAGTGCAGCTGCATCGGAAACTGCTTGTGTGACACGAGGTCTTTCTTCTCTCCATAAATATTTGAGTTCGCGATCGAGTGCCAAGTAGCCCTCTCTTGTTATATAATTAGCTTTTTGCATAATAAGATTACATTCCGTTAATTGACAGAATATACAGAGATACCATGATAAATAACCAAATAAGCCATATTATAGCGAATGAACTGACTGTAAAACCAGAACAAGTTTTAGCTGCGATCCAATTATTAGATGAAGGCAGCACTGTTCCTTTTATTGCTCGTTATCGAAAAGAGGTCACAGGAGGACTTGATGATACCCAATTACGTGCTTTAGACAGCCGTTTAAGTTATCTGCGCGAACTGGAAGATCGCAAGCAAACCATTTTAAAATCAATTGAAGAGCAGGGTAAATTAACTCCAGAGCTTAGCCAAAGTATTACACAAACACTAAGCAAAACCGAACTTGAAGATCTTTATTTACCTTATAAACCTAAACGACGCACTCGTGGGCAAATAGCTATTGAAGCAGGTCTTGAACCATTAGCTGATGACTTATGGCAAAACCCGACGCTTGATCCTGAAAAAGAAGCAGAAAAATATTTTAATGTTAATAATGGTATTGCTGATACTAAATCAGCTTTAGACGGCGCACGCTATATTTTAATGGAACGATTTGCCGAAGATGCAGCACTGCTTGCTAAAATACGTCATTATCTTTGGAATAACGCTCATTTGGTTTCACAAGTGGTAAGTGGCAAAGAAGAAGAGGGCGCAAAATTTCGAGACTACTTTGCACAAAGTGAACTTATTTCTAAAGTGCCTTCTCATCGTGCATTAGCAATGTTTAGAGGTCGCAATGAAGGTTTTTTACAGCTTTCATTAAATGCCGATCCACAATTTGAAGAAGCGCCCAAAGAAAGCTATTGCGAACAGATTATTATCGAACATTTAGGCGTTCATTTTAACGCTCAGCCTGCTGACAAGTGGCGTAAAGCAGTCATTAATTGGGTATGGCGTATCAAAATTTTGATGCATATGGAAACCGAACTGATGACCACTTTACGTGAACGTGCCGAAGAAGAAGCAATTAATGTTTTTGCTGCAAATTTACACGACATGTTGATGGCTGCACCTGCAGGTATGAAAGTCACCATGGGGATGGATCCAGGGTTAAGAACCGGAGTTAAAATTGCGGTTGTTGATGCGACCGGAAAATTAGTTGCCACCGAAACTATCTATCCGCATACAGGACAAGCTGATAAAGCCGCTATGATTGTTGCTACACTTTGTATTAAATATCAGGTAGAGCTAGTAGCAATTGGTAATGGAACAGCATCACGCGAAACCGAACGCTTTTATCTTGATGTTCAAAAAAAATACCCAGAAGTAAAAGGACAAAAAGTAATTGTAAGTGAAGCGGGAGCATCAGTATATTCTGCATCAGAACTTGCAGCTCAAGAGTTTCCAGATCTTGATGTATCAATTCGTGGTGCGGTATCCATTGCAAGGCGATTGCAAGATCCATTGGCAGAGCTAGTTAAAATCGATCCTAAATCGATTGGAGTAGGTCAATATCAGCATGATGTAAGCCAAACTCAGCTAGCTAAAAAACTTGATGCAGTTGTTGAAGATGGTGTTAATGCGGTAGGTGTTAACTTAAATACCGCATCAATGATGCTACTTGCGCGCATTGCTGGACTCAATAAAGTTATCGCCCAAAATATAGTTGATTGGCGTAATGAAAATGGGCAATTTACCGATCGTAAGCAGTTATTAAAAGTATCACGCTTAGGTCCTAAAGCATTTGAACAATGTGCTGGCTTTTTAAGGATTATGGATGGTAAAAATCCGCTTGATGCATCAGCCGTTCACCCTGAAGCTTATCCTGTAGTAGAGCGAATTTTAGAAAAAAATCATAAATCATTAAAAGACATTTTAGGTGATTCAAACTACTTAAAATCACTGAAAGCCATTGATTATGTAGATGATCATTTTGGGGTACCAACCGTGACAGATATTATCAAAGAGTTGGACAAGCCAGGTCGAGATCCAAGACCAGAGTTCAAAACGGCGCAATTTGCGGATAATATCGAAACCATGGAAGATTTAAAGATTGGCATGATAATGGAAGGTGCGGTAACGAATGTAACCAATTTTGGTGCATTTGTGGATATTGGTGTGCATCAAGATGGCTTAGTTCATATATCGGCATTATCTGATAAATTTGTAGAAGATCCAAGGACGGTAGTAAAAGCAGGTGATATTGTTAAGGTTAAAGTTATTGAAGTCGATATTGCGCGTAAACGTATAGCTTTATCAATGCGACTTGATGATCCTGCAACATTAAAATCAAATGTTGATAAGCTTGGCCATAATAAATCTTTTGCCAATACCAAAAATAATCGCACATCATCTTTAGCAAACAGCACAATGGGAAATGCCTTTGCTGTTGCTTTTAAGAAAGGGAAATAGCCCAATACATTCCTATCATTAGGCTTTTTAATCTTAATGATAGGAATATCATTTCAAATTGGTCGTTTGTTAAAGACATTAGTGATGAAAAGCAACTTAGTAAACTTATGTTTTTGTCGATATATTATACGAATGTGTATGATTAAGTTATCTATCTAATTTTATATTCATTTGATTTAAATCAAATCTTCTATTTAAAAATATCTTTGATATTGATATCATCTATTGATGAAATATTTGCTTTTATAATTTTAAATGATTAAAATTGTACCAACTTATACGGTTTTATTAGTTATCTTTTTTCACGTCCCAATAATCTTTTTTATTAAGCCATCTTTAAAACGTATTGAATAATAAAATAAGTAATCATTTGTTGTTAGTGATATTGTACTAAAACGAACTCATCAAAGTTTTTAA
>NZ_LZHI01000003.1:0-5133 GCF_001690385.1 Gilliamella sp. Choc6-1 | reverse complement strand
TCAGCTGTATATTGGTATGACAGTAAGTATGGAAACACTTTTTTACCCCGCAAATCTTAAACTTAACAGTAATCTAATGAATTAAAATAATTTTATAAAATATAACTACCACTTCTAGCCCTTATTAAGCTTAATCTTCCATCAGAAGAAATACTATAGTTATGCGCACCTTTAACAGGTCTTTCACCCAATACGGCTTTCTCTAAACCGCCATAACCTTTATATAAGCTATAAATATCCTTATTTTTTATCCAATTTGGCACATTTTCTAAATGGTAGGTAAAAATGATCACCCGCTGACCTTGTAATTGGTCGTCAACTCCCGTAACTTTCTCAACCACAACCCGACCAAAGCAGAAGTTAGTGCCTCCCCACCAATCTACGTATTTACGCCCTTCCTCTGTTAAATCGTAACGGTACAGGGGCTTATCGCCGTCATGACCAACCAGCTCTTCGGTAAATAATCCCTCTTTAGCATAGAGGGCTAATCGTTTATTTAATTTATGATTAACATAAATTGGGTCACGATAATGTAAATCTTTATGATAACCAGGCATATATTTTATAGTATAAGGATACATATCCTCAGTTAAATCCCCCACTGCCAAACAAACTGATTTATTTCCTGTTGGGTTATTAATATCGTTTTCTCTTTGAATTCGCGTTTTATAATCGGTAAAATCGCACCCTGTCAGTAACGATAACATCAGTAAACTACTACCTAATATTAAGATTTTTTTGATTTGTGTTTTCATCAGTTATTACCTGTTGGTTAAAATTTGTTAATCGATTCTGTCACTGCTTCCGCTTATGGCTCGTATCAGCTGTATATTGGTATGACAGTAAGTATGGAAACACTTTTTTACCCTGTTCATCCACTTTCCCCGTTGGCCAATATTGAACGGTGCAAATCACTTCAAACTGACCAGTTACCCGCCCTACTAGTTGGTTTATCATAAATAAACCGATATTCGGCGCTTTTGGCTTGGTCGTTGTAACCTCTGTGGTGGCGCTGTCTGCTGGTGTTGCCGCTTTTTCCTGCGATGTTTTAATATCGATACCCATCACTTGCTGCATGGCATACCAATTTTTAACCGTATTCCCCAATTCTTTGGGGTTAGCTTTAAAGTAATCATAATATTCTAATTCTTCGTTCCTTATCATATTTTCATTAACCAGTTTAAAATAGGCTGTATTGTATTGTATCGGTTTAATACTTAATGCCTCTTCACCATCACTTACTGCTAATATGGTCTCTTGTGGTTCACCACGATGGCGGATGGTGATTGTTCCTTCAAACACCGCCTTATTCTTAACAAAATCAGGAAGTTGCATCACTAAGCTTAAATTGTACAATTTACTGTTTGAGGTTTTATTTATTGCCTCTACCACTTCACGTTGGTCATCGGTTCCCCAAACGATTCCCGTGACTTTAGTGGGCGCACTATTTTTTAGATTTTGTTGACCTTCTTTCCCCAAATCGCTTGCATTCACTTCATGGTGGGCGGTTTGGCAAAGTCCTTTTCGGGATGCCAAATAAAAATCTTGCTCGGATAGGTAGTTGCCCGTATCACTAATGGGGTAAGGTGGGTATAAGTCATTGCGAGCTAGGTTGCCAAATATGGAGCGGTTTATCCATTTGTCCATTTCGTCCCATTGGCTGCCGTCGTCGTAAGTGCCAAATAGAAAATTAAGAATAAATGGCGCTAAAACTAAAACCAGCCCCCATGGTCCAGACAACGCAAACGATAACCCCAATCCGGCTATTGCAAAACCAATACAAGAACTGACCATAAAACTAACGGCGCCAACATCACCCCGGGCTAATGCTTTATTGGCACGACAGATATCATTTAAGCTATCCACCAATGCCAATACTTTACCTGCTGCGCCAACAAAGTTCCCTGCTTTACCTAGCTTATTGAGTACTTTTAATAAGCTTTCGTTACGTTCACCAAAAAGAGCCGCCAGTTTGATGCCGGAGATTGCCGCTTCAGATGCCGTTAGGGCTATATCTAAATAAGTCCTAAATAAGGCTTTTGATACTTTATCAATTAAGACTGAATCGGTTAGTGTGCTCAGTTTTTCCTGTAAATTCTTAATTTGAATATGCTGATAAGCTAACGTCAATACATTAACAATACCCGTCGCTGAGGTGTCTAATACAGTACTTCGCCACTGGCTTTCTGCTTTCAATTTAGCTGATTGCAATTCATCATAACTAATTACATGGGCTTCTTTAAACTTTTCTACTTTGGCTGTGCCCTGACTGGTGGTCATGGTGCTTTCAAAGTTGAGCCGCTGTGCATCACAACCAAAGGTCATGAGTAAATTAAGCTCTACGTGTTGTCCTTGTGCTTTTTTAATGTCTAGACTTTTTAAAACAAATTTTTCTTGGGTTGCAAAATAACGACCTTGAATTTTTTTCCCTGCTGAGGTAACAAGTTTGCCGCCTCGCTCCGTTGGGAAGACCACTTTGGCGCTATTGCCTAAGGTGTCTAAAAATGCCTGCAAATTACTTACCGGTACCTTTACGGTGTATTGTTTATGCGTTGCGGTGGTAAACATATTCATTGCTTGGATTAGGTGCTTGTCAGCAATGGCAGTATTTAGCTTGTAAGTTGAATTGTGGGATAACGTTTTGACTATGTTGGTCATTGAGAGCTTAACCAGCTCTTCAGTTAAGTAAGCCCCTACGGTGACATTTTCTTTAATTTTTAAGTTCATTATCGGGTCGGCTAAATCTAACACCGTTTTTATGCCCGATAGCGGGTTGGCAACCTCGGCTGTTTGTGCTTCACTATTTGTGTCATTTTTTGCTAATATCGCTTTTACTTCGGCCGTTAGTTGTTTGTCAGCTTCGCTCACATTACCAGAGGCAACATTAAATAGGGTATAGCTTCCTTCTTTGCCCTCAATGAAATGATGATAAATACTCGTTTCATTATTTATTAATAGTGTCCATAACTCCGCTTGTTTGTCTAAATAAAGACTGCCAATAAAATCATTATCTAAAATAATATGTAAACTTGATAAAGCATTTAGATGCCGGTCTGAGGTATCTGGGGCACATTCGTCTAACCAAAATGGCAGGGTGTTTTTTTCACCAAATAGCCATAACACATAATTGAAGTAATCGTTAGAGACCTTTTCCACATAGGTAACTAAATTTTGGTACAGTGTTTTATTTAATGCGTGGTATTGACTATAAGAAGCTTCGTTTAACCGTTTGGATTCTTTTTTACTCCAAGCTTCATCCCTTCGCCATTCGGCAAGGATATTTTTAGCATTGGGGTACCTGACAACAACAACATCATAGTCATCACCATGGATAGGGCTATCGCTATTTTGTTTATAAAGCGCTAAGATTTTCTGTTTTTGCTCAGCGCTAATCTTAACTCGTTGATAATCGCCTAATGGCGGATTGTTGGTTGAATATCCAACCCCTTTATTACTTAGGTACCTAAAATAAAAATACTTGGCTGTTAAGCTCATGGCTGCTTCATAAGCTACGCCATTTAACGGTAAGCCATTTTCTGCGGCAAATTCACGCTCACCAATAACATCTAACACGGTAATTTCATCAAGGTAAATCTGGTCTGGTGTACCGGTGTTGGGTCTCATGTTTGGGTTATAGTGATTTTTTAGCTCATCTATTGCCGCCCTTCTTTTTCTGAGCGTTAATTCATCTTTATTTACTGAATCTTTATAAAACGCAAATAAAATACATTCCGATGCCTCGGTGGGTTGATGATTTATTTTTAAGATATCTTTATAACTTTCTATGCTGTTATATTGATTACGGGCATAGCTTGTTTCGGGTTTAAAGTAAAGAAAAGGTCTATCATTGTTTGCTTGTGATTGTTGCTTGCTAAAATAATTTTGAATTGCTTTGGTTCGTGGACCGGCTAAATTTGCAGCTACTTTTGTACGTACGTTGCCCTCAGATTTATGCTCTAACCAACCCTGAGGCGGGGTGCTAAATCGTAAATAGTTAGGGGTGCTATTAATCTCTTTATACTGCTGGTTATAACTGAGATCTAAAATATTTTCAGCATAAAACGATTTGATGATATCAGGGTCGATATCGTTGCCTATTTCGTCTTTACCTTCAAGAATAATTTTCTCGGTGGTTTTACCCAAATTTGCGCTTAATCTTTTTTGTAAAGCAATCACCTGTTCTTGACTGCGACCCGCTAATCCATTGACTATCGGCGCTAATAGCTGTCTGCGTTGGACTGAAAGCTCTTCGGCTAGTCCAAAGCTGTCTTCCACCAGTATGACCCCAATTTCATCGGTTTTGTAATTTGAATGCTCTCGTGCTTCACTTCGATAGCTGTTTATGGTTTGTTCAAATTCTTTATGCACGCCACCGACCGCTTTTCTTAATGAGTTAAAATGGCTAGCCGTGCAAAATAAGGTGCTAAAATGACGCAGTACTTCTTCAGTGGTGTTGTTAATTAAATCGTCTAAATTCACTTTTTGGGCATAAAACACCCCTTTGCCTATCTCTTTATTGGCTGAGGTATTTAGTGCCGTTGTTTTTGCTTTTAATGATTTTTGATATGCCGTTTGTTGTTCTTTATCAAAATAGTCAAGTACTTCTTTATCGCTGCATTCAAGTTCAAGCAAGTAACGTTCTTGTGTGCCTGTATGCATAAAGTCGTTAAATGAAAAACTGCGTTTTTGAGATGCCGCCATCTCTTCTGGTTTGGTTTGGGTTAAATCAATTTCAGTAAAACGCTGTTTGCGTTTGTCTTCGTTTTGACGATAATATTCAACCGTTTTTTTATCCCAACGGTAAGAACTGTAGGCTACCCACGCTTTGTCATAAATTTTATTGTCTATTGTGATAAATTTCGCTTTAAATTGATGCCCTTCTTCAATACACGATGTTGGTAGCGCTTTGGGGCGTGAACCTTTGACGTTTCTAAACTCTCTTAAGCGAAAAGCACCTGAATTGGTCACTTCAAATACACTCACTTTTAACAGGTCTAGGTTAGTACCTTGCCATTCTTTTACCGATTTATTTTTTTGTAATAATAGATAGACATAACCTTCTCTTAAGGTTCGATAAGCATATTTAAAATGGGTTAGCGCTTCTTCTGGCTCTCGGTCTGTTAGGGATAACAT
>NZ_LZHI01000002.1:0-4650 GCF_001690385.1 Gilliamella sp. Choc6-1 | reverse complement strand
TTGTGAATTAAAGCTTAACCTCAGGGTAAAGCGTAAAAAACGTATTCCTCTACGATGCCCGGAAAGGTTATTAGCCCCCAATAAACAAGGTGAATGTTGGTCAATGGATTTTATGAGTGACAGTAGCCGTAATCAACGTCGCTTTAGGACATTCAATGTCATCGATGACTTTAATCGTGAGGCGTTAGGGATTGATATTGCAGTAAGCTTACCAGCAGGAAGGATTACCCGTTACTTAGATAAACTGGCCGAATATCATGGATATCCATTAAAAATACGGGTCGATAATGGGCCAGAATTTACAGGAAAAACCTTTATAAACTGGGCTAAATTACATGATATAACCATTGATTATATCCAGCCTGGTAGCCCTTATCAAAATGGCTATATTGAACAATTTAATCGTACCTATCGCACTAAAGTACTCTATTTATATCTTTTTAACAACTTAGCACAAGCAAGGAGAATAACCGAAGAATGGCTAACGATTTATAACACCGAAAGACCGCATGAGGCGTTAAATAACATGACACCACTCAAATATAAAATATTAAAACAAGCAGCTTAATTTTCTACATTAGTTGTGTACTAAGTTTGGGGTATTTACAAAATTTTTATTATGATAATAGATGAATTTTACAATTGGTATTTAACTTTAATACCTCCTAATAATTGTGAATTAGAAATACAAAAAATAAATTTTGGTGAAAATATATTAGATAGTATTCTAAAAAGAACTATAGTTATAGATATTACAAATGACAAATACATCGGAAAATTTGTTGTTTGGGATGATAATAGTTGTTTTTTTGAAATAATTGAAATTTTATCTGAAAAAAATGTTCTTCATCAACGAAAAGATTTTAATAATTTAGAAGAATTAAAAATTTTATATAAAAATATTGAGAAATATTTTTAATTGTGGAAAATACAGCCATAAAATTTGCTTTAACATGATGATAAATTTAACAATAGGCGATTCATACTCTTCATACAGCTAGGACAATATGAAGACGAAGAACTAGACCGGCTTTATTATAATCGTTTTCGATATTACGACAGTAATACAGGAACTTATATAAGCCAAGATCCTATAAGGTTCGAAGGTAACAACCCGAATTTTTATGCGTATACGTTTGATTCTAATTCGGAAGTTGACCCGTTTGGGTTGATGCCTGAATATTATGATTTAGACGGATTAGGAAGACCTACTGAAGGGTTTGCAGAAGTAACATCTTCTACTATTGAGATAGGCACACCGGCATCGTCTTCAATTAACCCTCCGGGTTGGCAAGGAGGAACTCATCCATATCATCAAGAAAGAGGACATTTAATAGCTAAAAATCATGGTAGAAGTGGAACAGATGCGCGAAATTTAGTAACCATTACAGATGGTACTAATCATCCAGGAATGACTATACACGAAAATAAGATAACAAAACATGTAAAAGCGGGTAACACCGTTCTAGTTGAAGTAAAACCTGTTTATATAGGAGATGATCTTGTTCCAAACAAAATAAAGATTTATGCAATAGATCAAAATATGAATGTGATCGTAGACACAGAAGTACAAAATGGATTAAGAAAAAATACTGTATGTTGTAACTAAACTGAATACAAGAATGATAGATTTAAAACTCATAAATTCTTTTAAAGAGCCTGTAGATAGAGATTTTTTAGATAACTATATATTTGGCAATAATAGGGAATTTCCTAATTCTTATAAAGATTTTGCAATTAATTATGGTTATGGGCTATTATGTAATTTATTTTTAATATATATTCCTATGGAAAATTATTGTGATTCGTGGCAAAATCAATTTAAGTTTATGAAACAACTATTTTCAGAATATATAGATAATGAATGGTATTTAACTTTAGATCCTGATGGAGATATTGTTTTAATGAGAGATGCCGTTCCTTTTGCAAAAAGTGAAAATGGAGAATTTTTGTTTTGGAACATTAATTCAAAATCTAAAAATAATGAATTTGATATTTATATCACTGATTTTAAAGGGTTAGGAGTTGTAAAAATAGCTGAAACACTTGATGAATTTGTGTATAAAATTACACATGCTGGAGATTATCCAGAAACAAAATATTTTATATCAAATTCGTTACCAGCAGAATTTAAATCAATATTAAGATAATGTTTTAAATTAGTATCACAATTTCAATTGTTAACAATCATCATGACTACGAATGAAATAATAAAAAAGGTGATTATTTTGGTTGCCTTTTGTTTTTTTAAGTAATTAAATTTCTTCGAAAATTTCATTTTTCATCTGTTTTCGTTTTCCAAAAACACAAAAAACAAAAAAGTTATCAACAGGTAGCCCAAACGCCTCAAATGGTTATCTGTAAAGGCTTTGCCTGTGTTTTATCCTTTTTCCCACTAAACCCTTATTATGCGTGTATTTTGGAGGGGTGGAGGTGGTGAAATACATCCCTAAAAATCCCCGTTAGAGCTCAAAAATAAAAAAGGAAACGGCATGCTCAAAGCGGTACGCAATCCACAAGGGGAATGGATCCGCTTTGAATACGACGCATTAGGAAGAAGAACAGCCAAAATTGTTCATACAAAGATTTATCGCTATCTTTGGGATGGAAATGTATTATTACATGAATGGCATTATGAGCGTGCACGGCGTCCTAAGGTTATTACTGACGAGCTGGGAATGCTTATTTTGGACCGACCCGAACCGGTCGAAAACCTGACCACTTGGGTTTATGAAGAAGGAAGTTTAGTACCCACCGCAAAGCTATGCGAGGGCAAGTGCTACTCAATTGTATCGGATTATTTGGGCCGCCCCGCGCAGGCCTATGATGACAAAGGGGAACTGGTTTGGCAGGTGGAGTTTGACATCTATGGCAGAATACGGGAAGATACCTTTAACAATCAGCCGTTTATTCCGTTCAGGCAACTAGGGCAGTATGAGGATGTAGAAACGGGGCTTTATTATAATCGGTTTAGGTATTACGACAGTAATACAGGAACTTATATAAGCCAAGACCCGATAGGGTTAGCAGGTAATAACCCGAATTTTTATGCTTATACGTTTGATTCTAATTCGGAAGTTGACCCGTTGGGGTTGATGGCTAAAGCAGGATCTGGTACACCTTTTCAAGTAGGAATACATGAAGATTTAATTAAAATTAATCAAGGAACGGGATTGGATTCGCATCATGTAGGACAAAAAGCAATAATGAAAAAATTTATTCCTGGATATGATCCAATGAAAGCGCCTGCTATTCTTGTCCCTTCAATAGGGCATACGGAGAAAGGGGTTGTTGGAATAGTATCTAGAAATATTAAAGGAATTAATTCAGCAAGAGATTTATTAGCTAGAGACATTAGGGAACTTAAAAGAGTATATCCAGATATTCCAAATTCAAAGCTAAAAGAGCTTATAGAGCTTAACAAGAAAATTTATCCTGAAGCGCTTAAAAAACCTGAAATAAAATGTAAATAAATATGAATGATATAAAATTTGTAGATAATATTATTAATGAAGTTATAAAAGGTAAATCTTCATATTATATAGATACCCTTAAATCTCTTAATAATAAAGAAATTAAAGACCCTGACTGGTTAAAAATTAAAAAGTTATATGATAGTTTAAATAACTCTCAAAAAGAAGAGCTTAAATCTCTTATTAACTTGATAACAGTTAATACTGTTAGTAGTATTTTTTCAAAATTAGATAATATTTCATCTTTTGCTAACCAAGAAGGTTTATTTGAATTACGTTCTAATGGTAAAATTATAAATGGTGATTTACTAGACATTTTTTGGGAGAGGTTAGAGAAAAAATAAACCAGTTAACCATTAAGATTGGTTTTGAATATAAGATAAAGAACAAAAGGGACTTTATTATAACCGCTTCCGATATTATCATCCTGAAACCGGCTTATATATTAGCCAAGACCCGATAGGATTGGCAGGTAATAATCCGAATTTTTATGCGTATGTGCATGATTCGAATACGATGGTTGATGTGTTCGGGCTTAGTGAGTGTTCTTTAGATGAATTAGTAAAGAAGGCGTCTAAGTGGCAAGGTCAGGGAGATTATCCAGGTATCGACGACTGGGTAGTAGGAAAGCTAAAAAAAGGTGATATTATTTATGGAGGGGTTCCTGGACAGTCAGAATTTTATTTATCTAAAGCAAGTCTAGAAGCTGCAAAAGGTTCAAAAGAAGCCTTATGGAAAAGTTCTCAAGTTAAGGCACATGATGTATTTGGTTACAGATCGAAAGTTCAAGCATATGAAGTACTAAAGGATACAGATGTAGCTACTTCTATAGTTAAGGCTAATCCTCATTTAGGAGATGGTGGAGCCGTACAATATTTTGTTGATAATTTTAGTGATGTTTTAAAGCCAGTGGGAAATACAATTGATTTATTTTAAAAATTATGGAAGTAGAAGATATTAAGGTCTGTGAACCAATTAGTATATTAGTTAATATTTTTTTGAATCATGGGTTTAAAATAATAGAAGAAAAAGTTAGTGACTACCATTTTCATGAATTATATTTTAAGTTAGAAGGTAAATATTTTGATGGCATTGATAATATTAATGTAGATAAAATAATAAGACAGAATACTAATATATTTTCATGTAATTGTCATTGGTCAATAGTAGAATTAGT
>NZ_LZHI01000001.1:0-994 GCF_001690385.1 Gilliamella sp. Choc6-1 | reverse complement strand
CCTTCCTGTTTCTTTTGCTGATAACCATACCAATCTAACTGATGCATATATAAACTGTATAACGTTATTGATGGTGGTGTGTCGGTTGAATTAGCAATTTTGGGCATTTGTAACAGGTGCCTGACTAAGGTAAACCCTGTTGAGAAATAAGCAACTTTTTGTTGTTCCTTATAAGGCAGTTTTAGTTCAACATTGTCCTGATACACAATTTTAGGATAAACATCATTCACTCGATAAGCTATCACTTCACCATCAGCCATACAACGCAGCTTCGCTTCCTCTTTGATTTCTTTCAATACCTTTTTGTCAATATGGATACCACCATGCCATATGCCATTGGCACCAAAGGGATAAAAGCCACTGTTTGCTTCTGATAAGGCTTTATAATAGGCATCTTGACTTAATTGTTTTTCGCCAACGGGAAAGTTAAAGTCGGTTATTTTTTTTATAGTCATTGTGTTACTTCCTTACAAATTATTCCGAAAAGCTTTTTGAATTGAACGATACATGTTTTCTTAATAACATTTCGAGTTCCGAATCATTATTATTTAGCTTTGCGGATAAATCATTACTCGCCGCGCCCATCTTTTGCATGACATTACACTTCAGATAAACATTATCCTGCGTGCCCAGTTCAATGCCTTCACTGCTGATTTTTATATATGAACCGCCACACATTAAGGTGATTTTTTCACTGGCGGTTATGATTAGTTCACCATCGACACTGTCAATTTTTATATCCTGCTTGGCGGCCATGTTGAGGTTGGCGTTTTGGGCTTGCACCACAATATCGCCTTGGTTGGCAAACAGTTTCATGCCTGATTTGTGGGCAAATAAGCCCATCGCTTCGCCCGATGAGAGGGTAAGGTTTTTTAAGGCGGCAATGTCAGTTTGGTTTTCACTGGTTAAAGTAACGCTGTTGCCGGTGGAGAGTTGAATGTTTTGTGGACTGGTTAAGGCAATGCCTTCTTGGGCATAGGCAAGTATGCCGCTT